>JAEDMF010000105.1 GCA_016303175.1 Bacteroidales bacterium | reverse complement strand
CTGGAATACGGCAGCATAGAAGGACTTGACCATATAGACAAGATAATAGAGGTGGACCAAAGTCCCATAGGCAGGACCCCGCGCAGCAACCCCGCCACCTTCACCGATGTGTTCGGAGACATACGCAAGCTCTTCGAGGCCACACCTGATGCCAAGATTCGCGGTTTCAAGGCAGGCCGCTTCAGCTTCAACGTGAGCGGGGGACGCTGCGAAGAATGCAAGGGAGCCGGGCTTAAGGTTATACAGATGAATTTCCTCCCCTCCGTGAACGTCAAGTGCCCCGTATGCCAGGGCCGTCGCTACAAGGAGGACACCCTGGCCGTGCACTACAAAGGCAAGAACATCAACGATGTGCTGGAAATGACCATCAGCGAAGCATCGGAATTCTTCAGCGCCATTCCCAGCATTGCAACAAGGCTGCAGGCTCTGGAAAAGGTGGGACTCGGCTATGTGCACCTCGGCCAAAGCGCCGTTACCCTCAGCGGCGGAGAAGCCCAAAGGATGAAGCTGGCCGCCGAGCTCGGAAAGAAGGATACAGGCAACACGCTTTATATACTGGATGAACCCACGACGGGGCTGCACGAAGAGGACATCAAGATTCTGCTTGTCGCCCTGCAGAGCCTTGTGGATGAAGGCAATACAGTAATAGTCATAGAACACAATCTGGACATACTCAAAAGCACTGATTATATTTTCGACCTGGGACCGGAAGGAGGCAAGGACGGTGGCAGAATTGTTGCACAAGGCACACCCGAAGAATTGTCGGCAAATCCTGACTCAGTAACCGGCATATACCTGAAAAAAGAATTGGAAAAGAATCTCCGCAATGAATGCACAGAAAGAATTTGAAGCAATGCTGGCCAAAGACGACCAATGGTGCCGTCAGCTCGGTTTCAGCGATTTTGAAGGTTTGAACCATATAATCAGAAAAGGCCACAGCGTCCAATTGGTCAACCTCTGCGAGGCAAGGCACGAGAATATGTGCAGCACCATCGCCAACGAAATAGTAAGCCGAGGCAAAGTCAAGGTTGTATTGCTGGCAGGACCGTCCAGCAGCGGCAAGACAAGCACTTCCCTGCGCATATCCCTGCAGTGCAAGGTGCACGGCCTCAACCCCATACCCATAGAACTGGACAACTACTTCGTGGACAGGGAACAGACGCCCCGCTTGCCCAACGGAGAATATGATTACGAGTGTCTGGAAGCCATGGACATAGCCCTGCTCAACAGCCAACTCAATGACCTCATTGCAGGCAAGGAAGTGGTCATCCCCCGCTTCGATTTCAAGCAGGGCCGCAAATTCTACGACGGCAAAGCGCTAAGTCTCAAGGGGAACGACATACTGATACTCGAGGGCATTCACGCTCTTGATCCGGGGCTGACCGTCCATATAGACGAAGAAGTAAAGTTCCGCATCTTCGTGTCGGACGTATCGGCCACCTCCACCTACGACCCGAGGATACGACCCACTGACAACCGACTCCTGCGGCGCATTGTAAGGGATTTCCGCACCAGAGGAATTTCTCCCGAGCAGAACATTTTGAGATGGAGTTCGGTAAGGGCAGGAGAGGAAAAATACATCTTCCCCTTCCAGCAATATGCCGATGCCATTTTCAACAGCACCCTGCAATATGAGCTGCCCCTGCTGAAGTATTTCGTGACCTCACCGCTGAAGGAAATAAAGGAGAGCTCGAATGCCTACCCCACGGCAAAAAGATTGCTGGACTTTCTGGAAAACATAGACCCGCTGCCGCTCGAAGCCGTAATGGCCATTCCTTCCACCTCCCTGATGAAGGAATTCATAGGCTGGCAGACACTCTCACACAATTTAGACCTTGTCTAAAGCCTTGTACGATGCGCCGTTGGGGCCCTGCATGAAGCTTTGTCGGGCCTTGAATAAAGAGCCGTTGTGGCCTTGTACGGCTCAGAACAGGCTCTTGGTACTTTTTGTGGGAACGTAATCCTTGAGATAGAAAGGCTCGAAGTAGGCCACATCCCTCCAGTTGCCTTCCTGATACTGTTTCTCGGCAAGCAGAGCCATAGATGCGGCATCAGGACAACAGCCGATGAATATTGCGCTCCCGCAGGCTATTGTTTCCCTGCACTTGAGGGCGCCGTCCCCGATGAAAAGACACTGCTCCGCCATCGGGCTGAAGCTGCCGGCTTCCACCACCTCTGCCCGGATTTCACTCCTTCGCTCCCCCGAGGCGGAATATTCCGCACAAAACACCTCCATCCTGCGGGCGTCTATCATAGGAATGATAACAGACGGGGCGGCCACACTACCCATATCGGCGGCAGAAGCCGGAGCGCCAGAGGCAGATGCGGCAGAAGCCGGAGTGCCAGAGGCCAGTGCAGCAGAGGCCGATGCAACAGATGCTGACGCAGCAGAGACCGACGCAGCAGAGACCGGAGCTCCGGAGCCATACACGGCACCCAACCTGGCAAGAGCTTCCCTTCCTCCCGAAATGGCCTCCGCCCCCATTGAGGCAAGGACATCCAATGAACTGACGCTGAGAAGCTTGGCCCCCGTTCCGAAACAAAGGCCCTTGGCCGTGCTCAAGCCTACTCTAAGCCCTGTGTATGACCCAGGACCGTCGCTGATGCATACCGCATCCAGAGCGGAGGCCCTGATACCCGCCTCACGCAGCACTTCATCGCAGAAAACCGCTGTCATCGAGGCGTGGGCACGTTGCATTCCCGTGCTTCCGTCCGCATTGACCACCGTATCGCTGCGCCTTGAACTAACCACTTTCCCGTCCACTGCCAACGCAACACTGCACAGGGCCGTGGAGGTCTCTATTGACAAAATTTTAGCCATTGACAAGTAAATTTTTAAGATAAGGGAAGACCGCTTTGCAGAACTTCAGCATATATTCATACAGAAAAGACGCATCAATGCTCTCCTTGCTCACCAGATTAAAACGGGTATTGAAAGTGTCGAACAGCATTACGAAAATTCCCACTATGAGGGCGAGCTTGAAAATCGCGAACAATATGCCGAGCAACCTGTCCTGGAGACCTCCTACAAGGTCCGTAGTGATACGCTTTATGATGCGACCTAGCAATATGCACAAAAAATAGACAGCGATGAAGATGCAGGTGAAGGCTATGGCGTTCGTTACAGGCAGGCCGAGAGAGGGAAACCAGCTGTTGAGAACAGCCCCCACAGCATCCGAAAAACGGAAGGACAACCAGGCTCCCGCGAACAGGGCCACCAATGTAACAATCTGATATATAAAACCTTTTCTCAGGCCCATTATGACTCCGGGGATAAGCACCGAACAGAGCAGAATAATATCAAGAATGTTCATATTTTTTGTATCTTTGCACCCAATTGTCAAATAAGAACGCAAAATTAGGAAAATAATATGAGTTTCAAAGAATATAACGGTCTTGACCTTGTGGGCTTGAGCGCGGAAGTTCTCGAAAAATGGAAACGGGAGCAGGCGTTTGCGACTTCGTTGAAGATACGTGAGGGAGCTCCGGAGTTCATCTTTTTCGAGGGTCCTCCCTCCGCCAACGGAAAGCCGGGCATACACCACGTGATGGCTCGAAGCATCAAGGACTCCATCTGCCGTTACAAGACCCAGACAGGCTATCGTGTGAACCGCCGCGCAGGCTGGGATACCCACGGACTACCCGTGGAACTCGGTGTGGAGAAGATGCTCGGAATCACAAAGGAAGACATCGGAACCAAAATCAGTGTGGAGGAATACAACGCCGCCTGCCGCAAGGAAGTTATGAAATATACGGCCGAGTGGGAGAACCTGACGGACCGCATAGGTTACTGGGTGGATATGAAGGACCCCTACATCACCTATGACAACAGATACATTGAAACTCTCTGGTATCTTTTGAAGGACATCTACGGCAAGGGTCTGCTGTACAAAGGCTACAGCATACAGCCTTATTCGCCGGCAGCCGGCACAGGTTTGAGCACGCACGAACTCAACCAGCCCGGGTGCTACCGCGACGTGAAGGACACCACTTGCACAGCCCAGTTCAAGATTACAGGAGCGCCGGACGGCAACAAGGCCTACGAGGAACTTGCTGCGCTGGGCGAACCCTTGTACTTCCTTGCCTGGACCACAACACCCTGGACCCTTCCCTCCAACACCGCCCTGTGCGTAGGCCCCAACATTGACTATGTGGCAGTCAAGGCCGCGAATCCCTACAGCGGCAAAGAGGCTATATATATTCTGGCCCAGGCCCGCGTGCAGGCTCTTTTCGGAGACAAAATTGCACACGAGATTCTGCCCTTGAGCTTCAAGGGTCGCGAACTGACAGGCATCAGATATGAGCAGCTCATCCCCTGGATAAATCCCGGAGAGGGAGCCTTCCGCGTAATTCCCGGAGACTATGTCACCACAGAGGACGGTACGGGTATAGTCCACATAGCTCCCACCTTCGGAGCAGATGACAACAAGGTGGCCAAGGCTGCCGGTGTTCCCCCTCTGCAGGTGCTTGACGTCAAGGGAGATCGCCAGGCCCAGGTGGATCGCCAGGGCCGTTTCTTCCGCATGGAAGACTTGGACCCCGAGTGGGCCGCGGCAAACGTCAGCGCCGACTATGCCCAGTGGGCCGGACGCTATGTGAAGAATGCCTACGACAGTTCCCTGCCTGCTGACGCACCTACGCTCGATGTGGACATCTGCGTGATGCTCAAGCAGGAAGGCAAGGTCTTCAAGATAGAAAAACATACGCACACCTATCCCCACTGCTGGCGTACGGACAAACCCGTGCTCTACTATCCCCTCGACTCCTGGTTCATCAAGACCACCGCGGTGCGCGAGAAGATGATGGAATTGAACGACACCATCAAATGGCTGCCCGAAGCTACAGGAACGGGACGTTTCGGCAAATGGCTCGAAAATATCCAGGACTGGAACCTCAGCCGCAGCCGCTATTGGGGCACTCCCCTGCCCATCTGGCGCAGTGAAGACGGCAAGAGCGAAAAATGCATAGGCAGCCTTGCCGAGCTCTACGCCGAAATCGAAAAAGCCGTTGCCGCAGGTGTAATGGAGTCCAATCCGCTGAAAGACAAGGGCTTCATTCCCGGAGACATGAGCAAGGAGAACTACGACCGCATAGACCTCCACCGTCCCTACGTAGACCGCATATTGCTCGTGGACGACGAAGGCCGGACGTTGCAGAGAGAGAGCGACCTGATTGATGTGTGGTTTGACAGCGGCGCAATGCCCTATGCCCAGGAAGGCCTCAGGAACCTCGGGAACAAATGTTTCGGTCAGACTGCCGACTTCATCGCGGAAGGCGTCGATCAGACAAGGGGATGGTTCTACACTCTGCACGCAATCAACACTATGGTCAGCGGGAAATGCGCCTACAAAAGGGTGATTTCCAATGGTTTGGTACTCGACAAATTCGGCAATAAGATGAGCAAGCGCCTCGGCAATGCCGTGGATCCCTTTGCTATGCTCGACAAGTATGGAGCCGATGCCATACGCTGGTATATGCTGACCAACGCCCAGCCCTGGGACAACCTCAAGTTCGACGAGGCCGGAGTGGACGAGGTCAGGAGAAAATTCTTCGGAACCCTCTACAATACCTATTCCTTCTTCGCGCTTTATGCCAACATCGACGCCTACACACCCGGAAAGGACTTCGGCGTACAGGCGGAAGCGCCGGAACTGGACCGCTGGATACTGTCGGCCCTGAATAGTCTCGTCAGGGATGTCCGCGCCTGCTATGAGGCCTACGACATCACAACGGCAGGACGTCTGATTCAGGATTTCGTATGCGACCAGGTGAGCAATTGGTATGTGCGTCTGGGCCGCAAGCGCTTCTGGGGAGGAGGAATGACTCCAGACAAGCTTTCGGCGTACGACACTATGCACAAGGTGCTCAAAACCATAGCCATACTGGCAGCACCCATAGCGCCTTTCTATATGGACCGTCTCTACTGCG
>JAEDMF010000104.1 GCA_016303175.1 Bacteroidales bacterium | reverse complement strand
GTGACCTGTCTTGAGCTGACCGTCCACCTGCACCTCGATGACTCCGCGCAGATTGTTCAGCACGAGGGTCTGCTGGGTTTCGGCAAGACCCATCTCGGGAGAAACGCCGGCATAACGTATTGAGGATGCGGGAGATGCACCTGTGCCACCCTCTGCTCCGGAAATGATTACAAGGTCAGCCTTGGCCTTGGCTACTCCGGCCGCAATGGTGCCCACGCCGCTCTCAGCCACAAGCTTAACACTGATTTTAGCCGCAGGATTGACATTCTTCAGATCAAAAATCAACTGGGCCAGGTCCTCGATGGAATAAATGTCGTGATGGGGCGGAGGCGAAATAAGGGAAATGCCCGGGATGGAATTCCTCGTCTTGGCAATGATTTCATTGACCTTGAAGCCGGGCAACTGTCCACCCTCGCCGGGCTTTGCACCCTGGGCCACCTTAATCTGTATTTCAGCGGCATTCACCAGATACTCCGTTGTGACTCCGAAACGGCCGGATGCCACCTGCTTCACGGCGCTGCTGAGCGAAACCCCGTCCACCTTCTCGTAGAAACGAGTGTTGAGCTCGCCTCCCTCGCCAGTGTTACTGCGGGAGCCCAGTTTGTTCAGCGCCAGGGCTATAGCCTCGTGAGCCTCCTTGCTGATGGCTCCGAAGGACATTGCGGCACCGGTTAAACGGGGGATAATCTTCTCCACCGGTTCAACCTCGGAAATGTCTATGGGGTTCTGCTTGAACTTGAAATAATCCCTTATGAAAAGAGGTTCGTGGCAGTTGTCCACAAGATTGGAGAACTCCTTGAACTTCTTGTAGCTGCCCAGACGCGTGGCCAGCTGGAGGGTTGAAATCGTCTCGGGGGTCCAGGCATGCAGTATACCGTCCTTGTGGAAAGAATACTGGCCTGCCATAGGCAGCATATCGTCTGCCTCACAGGCAAAACCCTGGGCGTGCATACGGGCCGCATCCTTTGCGATAGTATCCAGCCCTATGCCTCCTATGCTTGAGGAGGCCGTGCCGAAGTAACGCTCCAGCAGCTGCGCGCTCAGACCTATGCTCTCAAATATCTTCGCACCACGGTAGGACCTGATGGTGGAGATGCCCATTTTGCTAAGTATCTTCAACAGACCCTTGTCAATGGCCTTTATGTAGTTGTGGCAAGCTGTCTGCTCGTCAAGCTGCAAAGTACCCTTCGCGACGGCTTCGCTGATAATGGCGAAGGCCATATAGGGATTAATGGCGCTGGCGCCGTAGCCCAGAAGCAGGGCGGCGTGCATCACTTCGCGTATCTCGCCACTCTCCACAATAAGAGCGGTCTGGACCCTCTTCTTCACTGAAACGAGATGATGGTGGATGGCGCTCACGGCCAGAAGCGAAGGAATGGCTGCATGGGTGGAATCTATGTCCCTATCGGAAAGTATGATGTAGTTTATGCCTTCGTCAACTGACTTTTCTGCCTGACTGCAAAGGGCGTCGATGGCCTCCTTCATCCCCTGCACACCGTCAGCGACGGGATACACGATGGAAAGTTTCTGGGTGTTGAAGCCCTTGTAGCGTATGTTGCAGAGCGTATCCAACTCGGTGTTGGTAAGCACGGGCTGAGGCAGACGCACCATCTTGCAATGGGATTCGCTGGGCGAAAGTATGTTCATCCCGACAGCACCGATGTACTCGGTAAGGGACATCACCAGATTCTCACGTATAGGGTCAATGGGAGGGTTGGTTACCTGGGCGAACTGCTGACGGAAATAATTGAACAGCAATTGAGGCCTAGAAGAAAGCACGGCTAACTGGGTATCGTTGCCCATAGAGGAAAGGGGTTCCTGAGCAGTGGAACACATAGGCACTATCACCCTTTCCACATCCTCCCGAGTGTAGTCGAAAGCGTGCAGTTTGCGCTCGTAATCCTCCACGGCATTGCCCACCTTACGGCCGCTGCGAAGCTTTGACAATTCTATCCTGCCGGAAGCAAGCCATTTGCCGTAGTCGCACTCCGCGGCCAGAGCATTCTTTATCTCGTCATTCTCGTAAATCTTTCCTGTGTCGGTATCCACAAGCAGCATCTTTCCCGGCTGCAGACGTCCCTTCCGGCTGACAATCTGGGGATCTATCTTCATACAGCCCGTCTCGGAGGCCATTACCAACAGGCCATCATCCGTGATAAGATAACGGGAGGGTCGCAGACCATTGCGGTCCAGCATACCTCCGGCGTAGCGGCCGTCAGTGAACATCAGGGCAGCCGGTCCGTCCCACGGTTCCATAAGTATGGAATGGTACTCGTAGAAGGCCTTGAGCTCTTCGCTGATAGGATTGAGCTCGTTGAAAGATTCGGGCACCATCATTGCCATAGCGTGCTGTATGCTCATTCCGCTCCTGACAAAGAACTCGAGAGTGTTGTCGAATGAGGCGCTGTCGCTCATTCCGCTCTGGATTATAGGATGGATATCCTTGACCTGACCGAGTTTGGCCGAATCCAACACGCTTTCGCGGGCCTCCATCCAGCCCCTGTTGCCTCTGATGGTGTTTATTTCACCATTGTGCGCCAGCATCCTGAAAGGCTGCGCCAGGCTCCAGGTAGGGAAGGTGTTGGTGCTGAAACGAGAATGGACCATAGCCAGTCCGCTCGTGAAGAAGGGATTGCCCAAATCAAGGTAATACTCGCGCAGCTGCGTGGAAGTGAGCATACCTTTATATATGATAGTGCGGTTGCTGAGAGAAACGACATAGAAATCCTTGTAGTCTATCCTGCGCTCAACCTTCTTCCGCAGAAGATACAAGGCTGTTTCCAGAGTCTTTATATCGCTGGCGCCGGTTACGAAGATTTGGACGATGCGGGGCTCCGTTGCCCTTGCCGACTCGCCCAATACATCGGAGTTGACGGGCACCTCCCGGGTAGCAAAAAGCGTCAGCCCGGCAGCCTCGGTTTCCTCCCTTATTATATCCAAATATTTCTGCCCCAGAGCCTTGTCCTTGGGCAGAAATACCATACCTGTTCCATATTTGAGTCTCTCCGGCACAGGGATACCCTGAAGCAGGATGAACTCATGGGGAATCTGCACCAAAATGCCGGCGCCGTCTCCTGATTTGTTATCGGCGGCTTCGGCACCCCTGTGCTTCATATTTTCCAGCACGGTAAGAGCATTGTCCACCAGCTGGTGTGTCTTGTCACATTTCAAACTTATGAGCATGCCCACGCCGCACGCGTCATGCTCATAAGCCTGACTGTAAAGTCCCTTTTTCATTCTTGGAAGTTTTTCAGGAAATTTATAATTAGTTTATGAAGAGAATCTCGCGATACTTGGGCAGAGGCCAGGTGTTGTTGTCAACGATTTCCTCAAGTTTGTCGATGGGACGGCGGATAGCGAACAGAGATTCCGCTATTTCATGATAGGCCAGAGCCTTCTCGTACTCGTCTTCAATTTTGTTGGCTGCCTTGCGGGCCTCAATCATAGCATCCACCTTGACTGTAATGTCATTGACTCTCCTTGAGATTTCCTTGACGATGTCCATCTGGGTGGCCACCATATCCTTGTAGTCCTCGGGGAAGGCCGTCTGCATCAGCTTGATGTTCTTGAGCAGCTTGCTCTGATACTCCAGGGCTGCAGGAATGATGTGGTTTGTAGCCATACGGCCCATAACCCTGGCTTCAATCTGTACCTTCTTGCTGTAAGTCTCCCATTTAACCTCGTTGCGGGCCTCAAGCTCCACCTTGGAATAAATGCCGAGCTTGGTAAACATATTCACAGCCTTTTCTTCGGTAAAGCATTTGATCATCTTGGGCACGTTGGTCTCCACGTCCAGACCCCTCTTGGCGGCTTCAACCTTCCACTCATCGGAGTAGCCGTTGCCGTCGAAGCATACAACGTTGATGATGCTTTTGATGATGGGTTTGAGGCAGTCCATTATGGCTACGTTGCAGGGTTTGCCGGAGGCCATCTCGGCATCCACGGCGGCCTTGAACTCAATGAGCTGCTCTGCCACGGCGGCATTCAGGGTGGTCATTGCTCCTGCACAGTTGGCACTTGAGCCCACGGCGCGGAACTCGAAACGGTTGCCTGTGAAAGCGAAGGGAGAGGTACGGTTGCGGTCGGTATTGTCCACGAAAATCTCGGGAATCTCCACAAGGCCCACTGAGCGGCCCTTCTTGCCTGCGATCTCGATGGGGGTGTCGGAGGGCACATCCATAAGTTTCTTGAGCACATCGGTCATAGTCTTGCCAAGGAAGGCTGACACGATTGCCGGAGGTGCCTCGTTGGCGCCCAAACGATGGGCGTTGGTAGCTGTAGCTATGCTGGCCTTAAGCAGACCATTGTATTTCTGTACAGCTGCGAGCACGTTCACGAAGAAGGTCACAAACTGGAGGTTGCCCTTGGCGTCCTTGCCGGGGGCCAAAAGCAGCGTGCCGGTATCCGTACCCAGGGACCAGTTGTTGTGCTTGCCTGAACCATTGATGCCGTCGAAGGGCTTCTCGTGGAAGAGCACCACAAAGCCGTGCTTGCGGGCAATAGTGTTCATCACGTTCATTATCATCTGGTTCTGGTCATTGGAAAGGTTGGTCTCACCATAGATGGGAGCCAGCTCGAACTGGTTAGGGGCCACCTCATTGTGGCGGGTCTTCAAAGGAATGCCCAATTTGTATCCGGCAATTTCGATATCCCTCATAAAGGCAGCCACGCGAGACGGGATGGCTCCGAAATAATGGTCGTCCAACTGCTGGTTCTTGGAAGAAGAGTGGCCCATAAGGGTGCGGCCGCACAGCATAAGGTCGGGACGGGCTGCATACAGGTCCTCATCCACAAGGAAATACTCCTGCTCCCAGCCCAGGTAAGAATAAACCTTCTTCACCTTGGGATCGAAGAGGCGGCAGATGGGCAGGGCTGCATCATTCACTGCCTTCAAGGCCTTCTTCAGAGGAGTTTTATAATCCAGAGCATCCCCAGTATAAGAAATGAATACGGTAGGGATACAGAGAGTGTCATCCTGGATAAAGACGGGAGAGGTGGGATCCCAAGCCGTATAACCGCGAGCTTCGAATGTTGCTCTGATGCCGCCGTTGGGGAAAGATGACGCATCGGGCTCCTGCTGGATGAGGCTCTTGCCTGTGAATTCTTCCACCATGCCTCCCTTGCCATCATACTCCATGAAAGAATCGTGCTTCTCTGCAGTACCCTCTGTCAGGGGTTGGAACCAGTGGGTGACGTGAGTTACGCCATTCTCCATTGCCCAGGTCTTCATTCCCTCAGCCACCTTGTCGGCAGTCTTGAGGTCAAGAGTCATACCATTGTCGATTACATCTATCAGGGCCTGATAAGTCTTGGCATCCAAATATTTGTACATCTTCTCACGGTTGAAGGTCAGACAGCCGAAGTAGTCTTCGGGACGGGTTGCAGGAGTATCAATCTCCACTGCCTTCTTCTTGAATGCGTCTTGAACGACATCGAATCTGAGTTTGCTCATAGTTTTATGGTTTTTAAGTTAATATTTTTCACTGGTTGCTATTTTATTCCAATGCTGCTTCATGAACCCCCTTAACAGCCCTGCCGCTGGGGTCATTCATATTTTTGAAGGAAGGATCCCAGGCAAGGGCCTCGGCCGAAGAGCAGGCAACGCTGGGCACGCTGGGCACACTCAAAGCCGCTGAGTTGCTGGGGAAAAGTTCCGAAAAGATGCTTCTATAATAATACTCCTCCTTATTCATAGGCGGGTTGATGGGGAAGCGCTCGGCGGCGTGTTTCATCTGCTCGTCGCTCACTGCCTGCGCCGTCATTGCTTTCAAACTGTCAATCCAGCTGTAGCCCACGCCGTCGCTGAACTGTTCTTTCTGCCTCCACGCCACCGATTCGGGTAGCATATCCGAGAACGCCTCGCGCACAATCTTCTTCTCTATCACAGTTCCGGGGCACATCTTGGCTTCAGGGTTCAGGCTCATAGCCACGTCCAGAAACTCCTTGTCCAGGAAAGGCACCCTGCCCT
>JAEDMF010000103.1 GCA_016303175.1 Bacteroidales bacterium | reverse complement strand
AAATTGAAAAACGCACTTTGGACAGCACCATTGTATATTATAATACAGAGGCATCCGCAATCCTTTTGAACAAATACTCACCCAGTTACGATTTCGGCGCAACTGCATCCGAATATGCCCAAGGAACAATGAGCGCAGGCGAAATGCAGATACTCTCCGGTGACGCCGACAAATACAAGCCAATGCGCATAGGCGGCAGGCGCACCGCCGTCGTACCCGGATGGCTCAGTTCAACATCCAAGTACTACAACAAAGCCGAGGACTACCTGAGCAATGTAACGGGAGAAAACTACATATACAATATAAAGGTGGTCGGCCAGACGGAGGATATCATTCAGTGGCAGATTGACTCCATAATGAAGACAAAGCTCATACAGCCCAAGGACTATGTTATGACCAAAGCCGACTCCCTGGAAAGCCACAAGGGGAATCTCTTCCTGAAACGCAACATCCAGAGGGAAATCCAAAGGGGCGTGGAGGTACTGGAGGATTACAGTTTCCCCTCCGACACGACCATTTACATCAACTACATAGGCAGGCTGCTGAACGGCAAGGTTTTCGACACCAATATAGCCGACACCGCCAAAATGTATAAAATATGGTCTTCCAGCCGTTCCTACAAGCCCGTATCGGTAAGTTTCGCAAGCGACAGCACAGCCCTGCAGATGAGCGGTTCGTCGGTCATCAAAGGTTTCTCGCTGGCATTGTGGCACATGCACCCCTACGAGTCAGCCACGGCAGTAATGACCTCCGACTATGCCTATAAATACTTGAAAAAGGATGAGATTCGTCCCTATTCATCTCTTATTTTCGAATTGGACATCGTAGATGAACCTTAAGAAACACAATTTCCGGATGGCGCGAAGGAAAGCGAAAGACACTGAAGCGCTCGGCAAAACGAAAATAAGCACTCTGCTTAAAGAATATGCAGTCCCGGCTATCATTGCCATGGCTGCATCTTCTTTGTACAACGTGGTGGACAGCATCTTCATCGGCAATGGAGTGGGCAAATTCGCCCTCACCGCCCTTGGAGTAAGCTTCCCCCTGATGAACCTTATGACAGCCCTGGGCATGCTCGTCGGAGTGGGCGGCGCGACCATATTGTCACTGCTGCTGGGGCAGAACAACCGCAAAGGGGCCGAAGAGGTGTTGGGCAATGTCGTCAGCCTGAATCTCATCATCGGCGCGGCGTTCAGTCTGCTCTGCTACATTTTTCTCGACCCCATACTCATCGCCTTCGGAGCCACGGAGAATACCCTCTCCTATGCTCACGAATATATGGCCATCATATTGATAGGCAATGTGTTCAACCACGTGTTCTACGGCCTGAACAGCTGCCTGCGAAGCATAGGACATCCCGCAACAGCAATGGTCCTGACCCTGCTTACCGAGATAATCAACATAGTCCTGGACCCCCTCTTCATCTTCGTTTTCGATATGGGAGTGTCCGGCGCTGCCTGGGCTACGGTCATTGCTGAGGGCATAGGCCTCATAATAATAATGTGGCTGTTCTGCCGGCCCAGAATGGAAGTGAACTTCACCAGAGGAATCTTCCGGCTTAACTGGTACTTCGCCAAAGAAAGCCTCAAGATAGGAATATCCCCCTTTTTGATGAATGCCGTGGCCTGCCTTGTCAACATCAGCATCAACCACCAGATGCTCAAGTATGTGGGAGACATCGGCATAGGGGCATACAGCATCATCCACCGCATATCCTTCCTATTCCTGATGGTGGTGATGGGTCTGATGCAGGGAATGCAGCCCATAGCGGGCTACAACTTCGGAGCGAGGAAGTACAGCCGCGTCAAGGAAGTCTATTTCCTCACCGTCAAATGGGCGGTGGGCATCACTACTGCCGGCTTCCTGTGCAGCGAATTACTGCCCTCGCTCTTGTGCAGGGCCTTCACGAGTGAAAGCGACCTGCTGGAACTGTCCGTCAAGGGGCTCAAGTATATGAACATCTTCTTCCCCGTCGTGGGCTTCCAAATAGCCACCACCCAGCTCTTCCAGAGCATAGGTATGGTAAACAAATCCGTTTTCCTGTCCCTGAGCCGCCAGCTCATCTTCCTAATCCCTATGCTATACATATTCCCGCTGAAGTGGAAGGAGACGGGATTATGGCTCAGTTTTCCCGGCTCCGACATGGCGAGCGCCACAATGGCTCTGATAATGATGCTGTTTCTACTCAAGGACTTGCGCAAGCTCAAGGATGGCGACGATCCCTCGGCCATAGGCGGAAAGACCTACGAGAAACTATAAGCCCCGCGAAGCAGCGTGGGACCTTGAATCGGCCCTCACAGTCGTCAGTCCTGATTGATATAGATGATGTCGTCTCCGTGGAGAACGGTGTTGCCGTTGGGGATGATGGTTTCCTCCCCTCTTTGAATCATCAGAATCTGTCCCCTTGAATAAGGCAGGTCCATAATCCTGCTGCCTACCCATTTGTTGTCGTTACTCAGTTGGGTGCTGTGTATATGCAATTTGCGGGAGGCATCACACTCCCGAGAGCACATAATGACCACTTCACCGGCGTTGAGCACGCTGTTACCCACCGGGATGCTGCGAGTTCCGTCAGCGTGTACTATGCTGCATAGGAGCACATCCTTGGGTAGGCCCAAATCCTTTACCTTCTTGCCACACCAGAGGTCGTCGGGACGCACAAGTATCTCGGAAAACTGCAAATCCACCGTTTCCGAAAAATCGCTGAAGGTCTGCATCACGTCGATGGAGTTATCTATCATACCGAGCTTGCGCGAAATGAAGGGAATCAGGCTGCCCTGCAGAGCTATGGAAAGCAGTACCACGCAGAAAACCACGCTGAAAAGGTCGTTCTCCATAACCTGTCCTCCCACTGTCGCCACAATGGCAAATACTATGGACGAAGCTCCCCTGACTCCGGAAAAACTTACGAGAGCCTGCTCTCGAAGCTTGTAGCGGCGGAATGGAGATAGCAGCAGAGCCACCGAAACTGGCCTTGCGATCACCACGAGAATGAAGAAGATGAGCAGGGCGGGAACAATGCTCCTGCCAAGGGAAAGAGGTCTTGCGAGTAAACCCAGGGAGAAGAATATCAGCACCTGGGCAAGGGAAGTGAAACCGTCGAAGAAATGCACCATCTCCTTCTTGTCCTCAAAGCGCTGGTTGCCGAGCACCAGACCGACGATATAGGCGCTGAGGTAGCCGTTGCCCCCGATAATGGAGGGCAGCGCATACGAAAGCATGGCGACGGCGATAAAGAAGAGGGAGTTGAAGCCGGAAGTGACGAATTTGATTCTCTTCACGGCAAAGACGGCAACCACCGCAAAGCAGATGCCGAAGATGACACCCAGCCCGAGCTGTCCAGCAAGCAGGAGAGCCGAAGAACCTGCGGTGGCCTTGCCCTGCATTATGGAGAGCATCAGTACCGTAAGTATATTGGACATAGGGTCATTGGAGCCGCTTTCCATCTCTAACAGGGAGGCGGTGTTGTTCTTCAAACCGAGTTTCTTGGAACGGAGTATGAAGAACACCGAGGCGGCATCGGTGGATGAGAGGACGGAGCCGAGGAGGAAGGCCTCAACCCAGTTCCAGCCGAGCAGATAATGGCAGAAAAGGCCTACTATGCCCGCTGTCAGCACTACTCCAAGGGTGGAAAGCAGTCCGGCCTCCAACGAGACCGCTCTGGCCTTGGTCCAAGAGGTGCCGAATCCTCCGTAGAACATAATGAAGACCAGCGCCACCGAGCAGAGGTCTCCGACAAATGACGCATCGTCGTCCGTGATGGACATCAGTCCGCTGTTGCCGAATACTATACCTAACAATATGAAGGCAAAGAGAACCGGTATCCCCAGACGCGACGATGCGTTGTTGAGGAAAATGCAGGCGAATATAATTACCGCAAACAATATGAGCAGTGAATACATAGGCCTGATTGGGGATTACTTGAGCGCGCGGAACTTCTCGGATGAAATCCTCTTGGATTCTACGGTAATCTGTTCCTTGACTGCGGCGATGACCTTACGGTTCTGGCAGTTCTCGGCTATACGCTGAATCTGGTCCTGGTCCTGAAGTATGCTCTTTACGAAACCTTCAAGCATCTCATCGGCAGGAGCGGGAAGGCCGTACATTGCATACTGGTAACGGGCAAAATTCTTGGCTTCTTCGGTTATGTCCTTCTCCTCGATTTTCACCTCGTACTTTTTGGTAAGCTCACCGAGCAGAAGTTGCCAGCGGTAGTCTTTGAGGAAGCCCTCGAAATCCTTGTCTATCTGCTCCTCGGTCAGCTTGCCTTCATTGGCGACCAGAAGCCAGCGGCGAAGGAACTTCTCGGGAAGGGCAATGGCTGCCTTCTCCACACAGTAGTCGCGCACGTCCTTCTCGAAACGGAACTGCGCAGCCTCCTTGTACTCAGAAGAGAGCTGCTCGGCGACTTTCTTGTTGATTTCCTCCTCGGAGAGCAGCTCAGGAGCGGGGGTGTCAGGATTTTCCTCTGCGGCCTTTGCTCTTGCCTCCTGCTGGGCCATATATGACTTGGCAAGATTCTTCTTGTCATCAGCAGACACAGTAATGGTATAGTAAGGCAGTTTGTCATCCTTACCGAGTTCCAGGCTCACAACGGGCTGCTCTGCAAGCTCGAAGCTGAAGCTGAAATCGTTACCTGCCTTCCATTCGATGTCGATTTTCTCGTCAACAGGCAGTGGCTCACCAATCAGATTGAGTTTCTGATCCGTCACATATTTCTGGAGGGCCTCCCCCACTACTGCATTGATTGCGTCTCCCAGTGCTGTCTGGCCATAGAATTTCTCAATCATCGAAGCAGGCACATGACCCTTGCGGAAGCCAGGAATGTCAGCTCTGCGCTGCATCTGGGCAAGGTTTTTTTTACGTGCTGCCTCATAATCCGCAGCCTCTACATTCAGCGTAATGATCTTTGTCAGATCCTTTGATTTTTTACTTGTTATTTTCATACTATCAAAAAATTATTTATTTTCCTGTTTGTTTTCCGGGTAAGCAATGCGCGCGTGGTGCACCTGAAGTATATAATTCTTTATATTCTGTTTTACAGTATCTAATTCGCCCAAGCTTATGTCCGCGTGGTCGAACTGGCCAGCGGAGAATTTCCGATCGTAGAGCTGGTCCACCTGGGCGGAGACCGTCTCGGGAGTGTAATCCTTGAAAGTGCGTGAGGCGGCCTCGACCGTATCGCAGAGCATCAGAATAATCTGTTCCTTTGTAGAGGGCGGAGGGCCGGGATAGCAGAAGGCCGCCACATCGTCAGGGTCGCCGCCTTCATCGAGATAGCGGCTGAGGAAATAGGCCACCTTGGTTGTACCATGGTGGGTACTGATGAAGTCCTTTATCACAGTAGGGAGGCCGTGCTTTTCAGCAATTTCAAGTCCCCTTGTGACGTGCGCAATGATTTCGGAGGCGCTTTCCTTGGCGGAGAGGCCGGCGTGGAAATCCTGGCCCGGAGTCTGGTTCTCCACATAACATTGAGGATTGAGGCTCTTGCCTATATCATGATACAGGGAGGCGGCACGCAAAAGAGGCAGGTCGGCATCCACTGCCCTGCCGACGAACTCGGTCATATTCATCAGGGAAACCGAGTGCTGGAAGGTGCCCGGAGCCTTGTCTGCAAGATCTCTCAGCAGAGGGTTGGAGGTGTCGGCAAGGTCTTTTAGCTTGTCCACACTCACAAGCGAGAATATCAATTCGAAAAGATAAATCAAAGGGTAGGCCAACACCGTGAACATTGCTCCGCAGAAGAGGAAGATGAGTTCCATCGGGGCAAAGGGTCCGGGACCACTGCCCGCAAAGCGTAAGCCGAAATACACAAGCAGCATAGTCACGAACACGATGAAGGCGCTGATGAACTGGCGCCACCCCCTGTTGAAATAGGTGAAGGAGTACACGGCCGCAAACCCCGCAAAGAGGAAAATGAGGAAGTACTGTGAACCGGCGCCGCCAACCAGCAGGGGCAGCAGAGACAGGGTGTATAGGGACAGCACAAGTCTCTTGCGGAAGAAGGCC
>JAEDMF010000102.1 GCA_016303175.1 Bacteroidales bacterium | reverse complement strand
TGACCTCGAAAATCTAATTCAAATCTGAGGCAACTTATTATTTTCATATTACTAACCAAAAATGTAGTGCATTATGGAACAAATGCTTAAAGGAAAAGTTGCCGTTGTTACCGGCGGAACCAGGGGCATAGGTTATGCCATCGTTAAAAAATATCTCGAGGAAGGTGCTGTGACGGTGCTGTGCGGCTCACGCGAGGAGACAGCCCTAAAGGCCCTCGACAAGCTCAAGGCAGAGATGCCCGGAGCCAGTGTGGATGCCATTTGGCCCGATTTGAGCAACCGCGCGGCCGTCAGTGCTGAATTCCTGCGCATCAAGGAGAAATACGGCTCGCTGGACATTCTTGCAAACAACGCGGGCATTTCCCAGAATACCTCCATATTTGAGTACAAGGACGAGGATTTTGATAAGATATTAGATTTGAATATCAAGGCGGTATATGCGTGTAGTCGCGCGGCCGCCGAGATAATGAAGGAACAGGGCGGAGGAGTCATCATCAACACCAGTTCCATCGTGAGCTATAATGGACAGGGCAGCGGTTGCGGTTATCCCGCCTCGAAATTTGCTGTCAACGGTCTTACCAAGTCTCTTTCCCGCGAACTGGGCCGATACAACATCAGGGTCAACGCTGTGGCTCCCGGTGTTACCCGCACCGATATGGTTGCCGTGCTGCCCGACGAAATGATTCAGCCCATCATCCGCAATATTCCTCTTGGCAGAATGGCAGAGGTGGAGGATATCGCCAATGCCTTCCTTTTCCTCGCCAGTGATATGGCTTCGTATGTTTCCGGCGCCATCCTGCCCGTTGCCGGCGCAGTTGTGATTTAAGTTGCGGCTTCGGGGGTTTCCAAGAAACATACTCAATTGCTATGGACAAAAAATACGTTTTGGGGCTGGATTTCGGCAGTGATTCTGTGAGATGTATAGTGGTTGACAGTGCGGACGGGGGAGTGAAGGGAGAGGCTGTTTCGGAGTACAGGCGTTGGAAGCAGGGGTTGTACTGTAATCCGGCCGAAAGTCGTTATAGGCAGCATCCGGAGGACTATATGGAGTCTATGCAGGAGTGCGTTGCAGGGGCGCTGGAGCAGTGCGGAAGGGATGTTGCGGCAAATATTGTGGGCTTGTGCTTTGACACTACCGCATCGACGCCTTGCCTATTGGATGAATATGGGACGCCTCTGGCGCTACTGCCAGAATTCAAGGAAAACCCCGATTGTATGTTCGTTCTCTGGAAGGACCACACTGCCATTGAGGAGGCTGAACGCCTGAATGAGCTTGCGGCCCGTTGGGAGATCGATTACCTTCGCACAAGTGGTGGAACTTGCTCTTGCGAGTGGGTGTGGCCCAAAATGCTCCATTGTCTCAAGCAGGATGCCTCTGTGCGGGCCAAAGCGTGGTCATGGGCGGAGCATGGAGATTGGTTATGCGCCATTTTGACGGGGAATACCAAGCCTGAGACTATGGCGCGCAGCCGTTGTTTTGCTGGCCACAAAGCGCTATGGAATGAGGACTGGGGTGGGTTGCCCACTATGGACTTCCTTAAGGAGGTCGATCCTCTGCTTGCCATATTCGATGGTCATCTGTACACCCATACGGAGCCTGTAGGCAGTTTCCAAGGGCATCTCTGCGCTGAATGGGCCCGGCGGCTCGGCCTCAAGGAAGGCATTGCAGTCGGGATGGGAGCCATCGATTGCCACGTTGGGGCAGTGGGTGCGGGAATCAAGCCCGGTACACTCGTGAAGGTTATGGGCACATCGACTTGCGATATCATTGTTCAGGATATGAAGGATTATGATGCTCACACGGTGCGTGGCATTTGTGGTCAGGTGGACGGTTCGGTGCTTCCGGGCTTCATAGGCTATGAGGCAGGTCAGGCTGCATTCGGCGACGTGTATGCATGGTTTGCGCGTATGCTTAATTGGGTTCTGCCTGAACAGGAAAGATCCAACGGAAGGGTAATGGCAAGGTTGACAGAGCAGGCGGCAGCCTTGCCCCTGACGGCGGAGGACCCTGTATCCACGGACTGGTTCAACGGTCGCAGGAACCCTGATTCGGACCCGCGAAAAAGGGCCAGTATCACCGGCCTTACTTTGGGCACAGGCCCCGCTTCCATTTTCAAATCTCTCGTTGAGGCCACTGCCTTCGGTTCCAGGGCAATTGCAGAACGCTTCGGGGAGGAAGGCATAAAAATCGACAGGATAGTGGCCACGGGCGGTATTTCCCAAAAGTCACCTTATATAATGCAGGTTATGGCCGATGTGATGGGTTTGCCTATTTCGGTCATTCACTTCAATCAAACCTGCGCTCTCGGTTCGGCCATACTTGCGTCGGTGGCGTCAGGCATATATCCTGATGTCCTCACTGCCCAGGAGCATATGTGTCCCAAGACCAGCACAGTCTATGAGCCTGACCCTGCCCGCCACTCTATCTATAATATATTGTATGACAAATATTCGGAGATGAAATAGTTTGAAGAATCAGATAATTGCGAATAATATGAAAACCGGAGTACATTGCGGGACACCTCGTGAACACGTTGCCTTTGTAGATTACATTCGAGTCATAGCCTGCTTTCTTGTTATGCTGGTGCACGCCAGTGAGAATTATTACGGAACAGAGAATGCCGTCGGCTTGGCCAGCAATCTTTCCCAGCTTGCCAACGAATCAAACCGCTTTTGGGTGGCCTTTTACGATGGCTTCTGTGGCAGAATATCTGTGCCGCTGTTTATGATAGTGTCGGCCTTCCTGCTTGTGCCGATGAAACCTGGAGTGGGTATGGGCCAGTTCTATAGAAGACGCTTTCTACGTATCCTTCCGCCCATGGCTTGCTTTTTCCTGCTTTATTCGCTACTGCCTCTTGCATGGGGAGGAATGAGTTGGGAGCAGTCCCTTGCAGACCTGAAGATGCTGCCCTTTAATTTCCCGTCGATGGCGGGGCATTTGTGGTTTATGTATCCCCTCATCAGTCTGTACCTCATTATCCCCGTAGTCTCCCCTTGGCTTGAGCGGGCCTCGGCAAAGGACGAGCGTATCTTCCTCGGTATCTTCGCCCTATCCACCTTCATTCCTTGGATACACCGTTTCATTACTCCGGAACTTTGGGGAGAATGCTTTTGGAACGGCTTCACAATGTTGTGGTATTGTTCCGGCTACCTCGGTTACCTTGTCATGGCCCATTATATAAGGTTTCATATTGATTGGAGCCGTCGGCGCAAGATTGTTGTGGGGTTGGTATGCTGGCTGGTCGGTGCGGCTTTCACAGGCTGGGCTTTCTGGTACAAGGGTGTGCCCGGAGGTCCCATCGATACTCCTGCGCTTGAATGGGCTTGGGAATTCTGTATGCCGAATGTTGTAATCGCTTCGTTTGGTGCTTTCTTACTTTTCTCCTGCATAGGCGGTGTCCCTGTTGCATCTTGCGATGCTTCTGCTGCATCCGTCTCTGGCTCTTGCGACAGCGCTGCCGCTTGTGATGCTCCTGTTCCTGCTGCCGCTTGCGATGCTTCTGCTGCCGCTTCGGGTACCCGCGCGCCGAAATTCATCTCGGAAATTTCAAGGCTGACCTTCGGTATGTATCTTATGCATATGTTCTATCTGTCGCCCATTGCCCGCCTTTTCATCGGGGGAAGCGTTGCGGATCCCCTCGTGCCTGTGTGGCTTGCCATCCCCTGCATTGCTGCGCTGACATATATCTGCTGTGCCTTGACCACCAAACTTTTATCCTTCCTCCCCGGCAGCCGGTACTTCATCGGCTGCTGAAATATTGCTCTCTGATATAAATATTTGTATTAGAGACATTTTGAATGTTAAATTTGTATCCATATCAATTAATGTGAGCAATATGGCAACAAACAATACACAAAGGCAGGCAGCCAAGGCATTCGTGCAGGAATGGACCGGGAAGGGATATGAAAAGGGTGAAACACAGCGTTTCTGGCTTTCACTGCTGCACACGGTCTTCGGTGCCGACAACCCGATGAAAATGATGGAGTTTGAAATTCCAGTCAAGACCATCACAAAAGAGAAGGGTTCCGACTTCATTGATGCCTACATCACATCCACCAAGGTCCTGATTGAGCAGAAAGGCTCCCACGTGGATTTGAACACCAGGTACCGCCAGAGCGACGGGGTGGAACTCACGCCATACCAGCAGGCCCGCCGCTATGCCGCAGGTCTGCCTCACAATATGAATCCGCGCTGGATTGTTGCCTGCAACTTCACCACCTTTGAGGTGCACGATATGGAACATCCGAATGATGTTCCACAAATCATTCAACTGGCCGATTTGGAAAAAGATTACCACAGGCTCTCCTTCCTGGTGGATGACACCCATGTCCATCTAAAGAAAGAGCTGGAAGTCTCCATCCAGGCCGGGGAAATCGTCGGGATTCTCTACGATAAAATCCTTGCTCAATACAAAGACCCGTCAAATCCCGAGTCGCAAAAGAGCCTGAACAAACTGTGTGTCCGTCTGGTCTTCTGCCTGTACGCCGAAGATGCCGGGATTTTCGGGACCAAGGATATGTTTCACAACTATATGCAGCAGTTCGAGGCAAAGGATTTCCGCAAGGCTTTGATTGAACTGTTTCAGGTTCTGGACACCAGACCGGAGGACAGGGACGAGTATATGGAGGACGATCTTGCTGCATTCCCTTATGTGAACGGAGGAATGTTTGCAGGAGATATCGAGATTCCTCGCATCAATGAGGAGATCAGGGAATTGATTCTCCAGCGTGCATCTGATGATTTTGACTGGAGTCTTATTTCTCCGACCATTTTCGGAGCCGTGTTCGAGAGTACTTTGAACCCTGCAACACGTCGTGCCGGAGGTATGCACTACACAAGCATAGAGAACATACACAAGGTCATAGACCCGTTGTTTCTGGATGAGCTCAAAGCCGAAATGGCAGACATCAAGGCCACATCCGTACTAAGGGTCAAGAAAGAACGGGCTTCTGCCTTCCAGAATAAGATGTCAGGGTTGAAGTTTTTCGATCCGGCTTGCGGAAGCGGCAATTTCCTAACGGAATCCTACACCTGTCTTCGCCGTCTGGAGAATGAGGCTCTGCGGATTATCTACGGAGGCGACCGTCTGATTGGAGAAATGGCAGATCCTATCAAGGTGTCCATCAATCAGTTCTACGGGATTGAAATCAACGATTTCGCCTGTTCCGTGGCCCAAACTGCGCTTTGGATTGCAGAGAGTCAGATGATGCAGGAAACAGATGCAATAGTCGGTTACAGTCTCAACCCGCTTCCGCTCAAGACTTATAACAATATCCAAGAGGGGAATGCACTGCGGATGGACTGGAACGAGGTTGTGCCGGCTAGCGAACTGGATTACATTATGGGAAATCCGCCGTTCCTTGGCGCACGAATAATGTCGTCCGGGCAGAAAGACGATCTCATCTCCGTTTTTGGTGCAAAATGGAAAAACATAGGCAATATGGACTATGTTACCGGCTGGTACAAAAAGTCTTTGGAGATGATGCAGGCAAATTCTCTCATCCGTGCCGCTCTTGTATCTACCAACTCCATCACACAAGGCGAGCAGGTTGCCAACTTGTGGGGGCCTCTTATGAAGGCTGGCATTCACATTGACTTTGCTTGGCGTACATTCATCTGGGACAGTGAAGCCAATGATAAAGCTCAAGTACACTGCGTTATCGTAGGTTTTTCTATTGGAAATATTCCTAAGTCTCGCATTATTTTTGACCGCAATTCTGCTAGCAGGGTCTCAAATATCAATGGTTATTTGATTGAGGGAGAGAACGTTGTTGTTGAGAGTCGCCAGCATCCACTGTTTGATGTCCCAGAAATCGGTATTGGGAATAAGCCAATTGATGGCGGCAACTACCTTTTCAAAGATGATGAAAAAGAAGATTTTGTAAAAAAGGAACCGGGCTCAGAAAAGTATTTCATTCGATGGTATGGTTCTGAAGAGTTTATTAATAAACGTCCTCGTTGGTGCCTATGGTTGGGCAATGCAAATCCAGTAGACTTACTTAAGCTACCAG
>JAEDMF010000101.1 GCA_016303175.1 Bacteroidales bacterium | reverse complement strand
CTTTTCAGCGTTGCCTGCACTCGCAGCGGCAGCAAATTCTTCAGAGGAAACTATTCTTTCAAGGCCAGCGGCACTCTTACGGTAGGGTTCACCCGCACTTCCTCGTCGCAGACAGGGTCGGAGACTGCCTCATACGAAACTTCTCTCAGCAGTGAAAGCGGCCAGATGAACATTCTCGAAAAAGGCGGGGGTGCGATGGTCGTGACTATGAGCATAGTGAGCGGACCTGTGCTGGTCTTTGATGCTGAATGCGAGGGCAACACCCTTACGTTAAGCCCCGTAAGCAGGGAAATCTCCCTGAAGGATGAGAGTGGGTCGGATATGAAAATGAACGTTACTATGAGCGGCGAGGCAGAGAAATTGGACAACGTTGTGATTTTCACAATGCATTACGAGGGAGAAAAACAGGTGGAGAAATTGACCGGTTCGGTAAAATACGTCATTGAGGACAGCCACGTCCAGTGTGTGGCTAAGGAGAATTGAAAGTGTCAAATGGTTTCGGAATTTATGAAAGCGGGAAAACTGTTGGTTTTGGTCATTTTGACTCTGCCTATGCTGTGCTCCTGCAATATCAGGAAGGCTAGGGAGCAGAAAAGATTGATGAAAAGCGCTCCGGTGCGGGTGGAAGTGGCCAGGATTCAAAGAGAAGAGGTCTCCGGAGGTTGCAATTACGTAGCCCAGGCTGTCCCTGACAAATCGAATGTATTGAGCGCCCCGTATTCGGGGGTATTGGAGCACATATATGTAAAGGTAGGGCAGAGGGTAAGGGCCGGAGAAACGTTGGCCCTTGTCATTTCGGAGACGGTTTTGAGCGCGCAGGCGATGTCGGAAGCTGACCTGAAGCAGGCCGAAGATGCCTATTCAAGACTGATGAAGGTAAAGGAGGACGGCAGTGTGGCCCAGTTGAAGATAGCTGAGGTTGAGGCTTCCCTTTCCAAAGCGCAGGCGGCCAAAAGGGCTTCTGACAATGCCGTGGAGAGGGGTTTGCTCAAGGCTCCCTTCGACGGGGTCGTAAGCGGGATATTCTGCGACGAGAAAATCAGCGTGAATGTGGCGGAACCTGTATTGCGCGTGGATGACGACAGCAATATTCTTATGGAGTTTTCTGTGCCGGAGGGGGAGATGGCCTCTCTGCGCATAGGCAGGCAACTTGATGTCGTGGTTCCTGCCTTGGGAACTGAATCCCACAAGGCTGCCATAGTGTATAAGGATGTGGCGGCAAATCCTGTGTCCCGTACATACAAATGCAGGGTACGTCCCTCGCGCAGGATACCGGGCTTGATGTTGGGAATGGTGGGGAAAGTGCGCCTTTCGGGAGCGGATAACCCGGATAGGGGCATAGTTATTCCCTCGGAGCTTGTGCGTCTGGATGATGCAGGGAAATACATATGGATAGTTGACAGTGCTGATGTGGTCCGCAAGGTTTATGTCTCTACGGGTGGTTTCTCCGGCAGGGGAGTAGTGGTGCTCGAGGGCCTGGACGAGGGAGACAGAATCATCACTGCCGGCGCTTCCAAGGTCAGCACAGGAATGAAAGTGGAAGCAGTGGAGCAGTAAGGATGAAAGCCATTTCGGACATAGTAAGGGGCGCGGTAAAGGCCAAGAGCATTATAGTGCTCTTTCTTGTAATGCTTATATCCGTGGGCATTTATGGTCTTTTGCACATCAACAAAGATGAGCTGCCCACCTTTGAAATCAAGCAGGGTCTGATTGCCGCGGTGTATCCCGGGGCGGATGCTGCGGAAGTCGAAGAGCAGTTGGGCAAACCTCTGGAACGGCTGCTTTTCTCGATTCCTGAGATAAAACGCTCTGCTACAAAGGTTTGCTCCCGCGACGGCATCTGCTACATCTATACGGATTTGACTTCACCAGCCTCTTCCAAAACCCAGGTATGGAACAAAATCAGGCACAAGATAAATGAATTCAAGCTTCAACTGCCTCCCGGAGTGCTCGCTGTGGTGGTCTTGGACGATTTCAGCGCGGTGACTTCCGTGCTTGTGGCCCTCGAGTCTTCCGACAAGGGCTATTTGGAGATGAAGGAGTATGCAGAAAGCCTTTCCGACAGGCTCAGGATGATACCCGAATTGGCAAATGTCCAGGTTATAGGCACCCGCGATGAGGAAATAGCCGTGACGGCCGATATGGAGAAACTCTCTGCTTATGGCCTTTCGCCTTCCGCCTTGTCGCTCAATGTCCAGTCCGGCAATCTCCAACTTCTGGGTTCTTCTTTTTCTGCTGAATACACCAATACTCCTGTACACGTGCCCCCTTTCCTGAATTCCGAGAGGGAGACAGCGGAGACGATAGTGCTTGCCACTCCGGATAATAATGTGTTGAGGCTCAAGGATGTGGCCAAGGTGGAAAGGCGTCTTGAAAAGCCTTCTTCCTTCGTGAGGTACAACGGTCATTCAGCGGTAATACTCTCCATTGAGATGCGCCCCGGCAACGATATCGTCAGTTTCGGGAAGGAGGTGAACCGTGTGATGGAGGAGTTCTCCGCCAATTTGCCCGACAGCGTGAGCGTGACCCGCATTACGGACCAACCCAAGGTTGTTTCTGATTCCGTGTGGAGTTTCCTTCGGGATCTGGTCATTTCGATGCTGGTGGTGATAATGGTGATGCTCCTGCTCTTTCCCTTGCGTTCCGCTTTGATTGCCAGCTCCGGCGTACCTGTCTGCACGGCCCTCGCCCTCGCCCTGATGTATCTTTGCGGAATAACGCTCAATACCGTTTCTCTTGCTGCCCTCATTGTGGTTTTGGGAATGATAGTGGACGATTCGGTGATAACGATGGACGGCTATATGGACAAACTTTCCAAAGGAATGCCCAGACTTGAGGCCGCCTGCGCGAGTGCAAGAGAACTTTTTATGCCGATGTTTACCGCCACCCTGAGCATCAGTTTGATGTTTTTGCCCATGACAAGGATAATCAAGGGCTATCTGGGTGATTTCGTGCAGACCTTCCCTTGGGTGATTCTGTTTGCCCTGATGGCCTCGCTGGCTTACGCCGTTCTTATTGTTCCTTCGCTGGAAATCAAGTACATATCCAGCGCGACTCCCAGCCGCATTACATTCTTTTCCAAGATGCAGGAGAAAATGTTCGCGCTGTTGCAGAGGGCCTATGACAATATGCAGAACAAATGTTTTGCCCATCCTTATGCCACACTGGGCGTGGGTTTGGGCACCATAGTCCTTGCCTTCTTCTTGTTTTCCCGACTCAATGTGCAGATGATGCCTATGGCCGCGAGACCCGTGTTTGCCGTGGAAGTTTACCTTGACCCCACTGCAGGCCTTGAAAAGACCTCCCGGCTGTGTGACTCTCTTTCCCGTATGTTCCGCAAGGACTCCAGGGTTGTCAGCGTGACCGAGTTCATAGGCACGGGAGCTCCCCGTTTCCACTGTACATATGCGCCCATACTGCCCGGCAGGAATGTGGCGCAACTTATCGTGAATACGAGTTCCAACAGGGCTACGGAGGAACTGTTGCACGAGTGGGAGACAAAATACGAGCATTGGTTCCCTGAGGCGACGTTGCATTTCAAGCAGATGGACTATCAGGGCGTGCCCTGTCCT
The DNA here is from genome assembly GCA_016303175.1 of Bacteroidales bacterium. Classification (GTDB taxonomy): domain Bacteria; phylum Bacteroidota; class Bacteroidia; order Bacteroidales; family UBA932; genus Cryptobacteroides. The sequence continues at coordinate 2,598 of JAEDMF010000101.1, read as the reverse complement.
GTGGAGGTGAGAATCAGCGGGGAAAGTTTCGAGCAGATTCTGCCGGTAGCAGAGCAGGTGAAAAGCTATATGGAAAGCATTGATGAACTCAAATGGGTTCACTCCGATGCGGATAATTTCCTGCCCGGCATAAATGTGGAGATGGATGCGGACGAGGCGGCGCGTTTGGGCATAAACCGAAGTATGTTGAGTGTTTCGCTCGCCGGTCAGTTGCAGGGAGTCAAAATGGCGACTTTGTACGAAGGTGGCAAGGGTTTGGATGTGAATCTCTACTGCGAGTCCTTCAGCGGCGGGAGCGAGTATGAAACCATAGGGGATGTCCGTGTCCCTGCGGCTTTGACCGGCTCCAACGTTCCTTTGCGTCAGGTGGCTGACCTCGTTCCCCAGTGGCAGCCGGAGACTTACGTCAGGGTGGACGGAGAAGCGGCCATCACGGTGGGTGGAGATATGAAATATGCTCAAAGTCAGCCTGTTGCTGCCAAGAAAATCAAAAAGTTCATACGCAGGGAACTTCAAATCCCCGAAGGCGTCACTGTCACTACGGGCGGTCTGGATGCATCCAACAAGGAGGTTATCCCCCAGATTGCAGCTTCATTTCTCGCTGCCGTGCTGGTGCTCTTCATTTTCCTGGTCTTCCATTTTAAGAAAGTCTCGCTTTCTGTGCTGACCATGCTGCTGAGTTCTCTCTGCCTCTTCGGAGCTTTCTTCGGTCTGTGGATTTTCGGTCTGGATTTCAGCATCACCGCGGTTCTGGGTCTGGTCTCTCTTGTGGGCATCATAGTGCGCAACGGCATAATAATGTTCGAGTATGCGGAGGAGTTGCGCAGCACAAAGGGGCTTTCCGTGCGTCAGGCGGCCGAGCAGGCGGGCAAACGTAGAATGAGGCCCATCTTCTTGACTTCCTGCACCACAGCTTTGGGCGTTCTGCCTATGATAATCGTCGGGGATACGCTATGGCAGCCCCTTGGGGTGGTTATATGTTTCGGCACTATGTTGAGCATTTTGCTGATTACCCTGATTATGCCCATTTCGTATTGGTTTGTGTATAAGGGTCAAGACAATAAATGCAGGATATGAGTATGAAGAAAATCATATTGTCCGCAGCGGTCCTGTCCGTTTCCGTGAGTACTTGGGCTCAGGTCAGGCTGACCCTCGAGGATTGCAGGGAAATGGCCCAGCAGAACAACGCGGCTCTGAAAAATGCTGCGCTGGATGAGAGGGCTGCCTGGCTGCAGAGGCAGGAGGCGCTTGCCCTTTATTTCCCTACTGCTTCTTTCAGCGCCTACGCCTTCCACGCTCTTCACCCCATGCTCAGCATAGGCATTACCGACATTCTGGGCAAAAATGATTTTGCATACAATCTCCAGAATGAGTTGGACAATTATGCCTCCACCTATGGAATAAATACCCGATATGATGCTCTGCAATATGGTTACGGCACGATGGTGAGTCTTACTCAACCCGTTTTTGCCGGAGGTCGGATAATCAATGGCAATGCTCTGGCAGTCAAGGGATTGGAGGCGGCTAAACTGCAAGGGGATATAAGGCGCAGGCAGACTGTGGCAGATGTGGAGGAACTATGGTGGAATGTTGTGTCCGTGGAGGACAAGTTGAAAGTGATCGAGGAGTTGGGTCAGACACTGGATCGTATGGAGTCCTTGCTTGGGGCGGCGGTTGGAGCGGGTCTGGCCGGTGATACGGAACTTTTGAAACTCAGGCTCAAGCGCAGTGAACTGTCTGCTGCCGGACGTAAGGCTGTGGGAGGTAGGAGGCTTGCCAAGATGAATCTCTTCAACGCCATAGGACAGCCGTATTGCTACAATGAGGCGGCTTCACAGCCTGGGAGGCCCTTCATAGATGATATCGTGCTTTGTGGAATTGAAGAAGACCCTTTGTCGCCCGAGGCCTATTGGAAGGATGAGGCGCAGATACTGGATGGTATGGATGAGAAAAAATTGCTGGACATTCAGGTGGAGGCCAAGGAATTGGAGAAGAAGATGGCCATAGGCGAGGCTCTGCCGGAATTGGGAGTGGGCGCAAGTTGCGGTTACGGGCAAATTCTCACGGACAGTCGTTTCAATGCGATGGCATTTGCTTCTCTTAAGATACCTCTTACCGATTGGGGAAAAACGGTGCGCAAGGCGCAGAGAATGGAAACCCAGGTCCAGAAGGCCCGGAATGACAGGGATTATTTGGGTAAACAGCTTATGCTCAAGATAGGAAAGTGTTGGCTGGACCTTACAAGCGCGTATGATCAGTGGCAGTTGAGCCGCGAAAATTCTGCTACCGCCCGCAGTCTCTATGATAGTACAGAAAGGCAGTATGAGGCAGGCCTCGTGCCTCTTTCCGATTTGCTGCAAGCTCAGACAGAACTCAGCGGGGCCCTTTCCGGTGAAGTGGATGCCCTCATTGCTTACCGTAACGCCATACGCAGTTATTGCGAACTTTGAGGCAGCAGGCCTTGGGGGATAATCATACTGATGCGACGGTTTTGCTCGTCAACGTCAATGATAAGTTCCTCGTTGAGAGGCAAGAGTACGTTTGCTGCCTGAGACCCCTCTGTGAGGATTTCAATGCAAGGATTGCCGGGAATGTCCT
>JAEDMF010000100.1 GCA_016303175.1 Bacteroidales bacterium | reverse complement strand
CCTGTAACCTTTTGATCCGTAGTCAAATGCTCTATTCAGTTGAGCTAAGGAGCCAAGTTGAGGGGCTGCGAGGCCGCCTCGGTTTTCTTCAGATTACTCTGAAACTTTGCCAGCGTACTTTTTCTCTTTAATGCGAGCTTTCTTGCCGGCGAGGTCGCGGAGGTAGAAGATGCGTGCGCGACGCACTTTACCAACCTTGTTTACCTCAATCGAGTCGATGAAGGGTGACTGGAAGGGGAAGATCCTCTCTACGCCGACGCCTGAACTGATCTTGCGGATAGTAAAGGTCTTTGTAGCAGGGGTAGCGCCCTTAATCTGGATTACCACACCTTTGAACTTCTGGTCACGAACCTTATCGCCCTCTTTAATCTTGTAGGATACGGTGATTGTGTCACCGGCCTTGAATTCGGGGAAAGAAGCAGCTTTCTCGCTACGGAAAGAGTCTTCTACAAGTTTAATCAAATCCATTTCTTTATAAATTTTGAGGCAACGTTCGCGTTTCTTTTCCCCAGAAACCCCAGAGGTTGCGGAATTGGACTGCAAATATAGCGACTATTTTTAAACCTGCCAAATTATTTACAACTTTTTTTGAATTACTTAACCTGAAAACTCTCAGCCTCCGCTATCTTGTCAAGAAGATCCCTATCCCTGAAAGAAACCCTCTTGGGAATGTACACGTCCAATTTGACATTCAAATCACCAGTTCCGTAGCCATAACCACTCACCGCAGGAAGTCCCTTGCCGCGAAGGCGTATGACCGTGCCGGACTGAGTGCCAGAGTCAATCTTGACCTTGCACGGTCCGTCAAGAGTGGGGACTTCAATCTCCCCTCCCCTGATAGCATCCGCTATCGATATGGTCTTGGAAGCAAACAGATTCTGTCCTTCGCGCTTGAAAATCTTATGAGGCTCTTCCTCAATGCGGAGCAAAAGATCTCCGTTCACTCCTCCTTTCTTTGCAGAATGGCCCTCTCCTCTGACAGTAATTTCCATTCCCTCTTCAACGCCGGCGGGTATCCTGACTTTCAAAGTCTCCTTACGGCGCACAAGTCCTGTGCCGGAGCACTTCCTGCAAGGATTGTTAACAATCTTACCTTCACCGGAGCACTGCTGACAAGTGCTTATCTGCCAGGACTGACCGAAAAGGCTCTGCACTTGTCTGCGAACCTGACCGCTGCCGTTGCAGGCCGGGCAGGTCTTTATATCGGACTCATTTTGGGTGCCCTTGCCGCCACAATCAGGACAGGGCTGGTTGCGCTCTATTGTAATCTCCCTCTCCACACCTTTGGCTATCTCCTCAAGGGTCATCCTTACCTTGGTGCGTATGTCCCTGCCGCGGGGTACACGGGAACCGCTCTGTCCAGCACCGCCGCCAAAGCCGCCGAAACTGCCTCCGCCGAAGCCTCCGAAACCGCTGAAGCCTCCGAAGCCACCTCCGAAGAGGTTATTGAGAATATCGTTGATATCGCCGAAGCCCTGACTGAAATCCGGACCGGGATTGTCTCCCAGGCCAGCGTGACCGAACTGGTCATACTTGCGTTTTTTCTCAGGATCGGACAGCACAGAATATGCCTCCGCAGCATCCTTGTACTTCTCCTCAGCTTCCTTGTTGCCGGGGTTCTTGTGGGGGTGCCACTTCATAGCCGCATCCCTGAAAGCCTTTTTTATATCTTCAGCGCTGGCAGTCCTCGGAATGCCAAGCACTTCATAATAATCTTTCTTCGTTGCCATAGACTTTTGTCTTCCTTAAATATATAGGGTCCGAACCCTGCTACTGCGCCACAACAACTTTGGCATAACGGATAACCTTCTCTCCGAGTTTGTAACCGTTCTGCACAGTGTCTATCACCTTGCCCTTCTGCTCGGGATCCGCGGCGGGGAACTGGGCCACAGCCTCCATCATATCGACGTCAAACTCCGCACCTACCGCCTCAATCTTCTTCAGCCCCTTCGAAGTAAGCACGGCATTCAACTTGTTATATATCAACTCAGTACCCTGCTTGGCACTGCTGTTGTCCTCCGATTCTCCAAGAGCTTTCAACGCCCTCTCGAAGTCATCGATGACCGGCAGAAGATCGAGAATAATCTTCTCGGAAGCAGTCTCGATAAGTTCCAGCCTCTCCTTGGCGCTGCGGCGACGGAAATTCTCGAATTCTGCCATCAGGCGTATGTAGTCATCCTTTTCCTTAGCAAGGGCAGCATCCTTCTCGGCCACCTGCGCAGTCAAAGCATCGCACTTTTCCTTGAGTTCATGCAAGGCCTTCCTATCCTTTTTATCTTTTTTCTCAGGCTGCTCTTTCTCAGGCTGCTCTTTCTCTACCTGTTCCTTTTCCATTTGCTCTTTCATAGTATCTTTTTCTTCCATAATGATTTAACCACCATCGCTGAATCAAATTCTTTGCCACCGCTATTTAATGACAAAATGGCAGAAACCGCCATTTAGTAATCCCCCAAAAATCAATTCAGACTTTCCACAAATTCATTCAGCATTGCCCTGAAACGAGGAAGTTCCAAATCGAAGTTCAAAACCGTATCGTCAGCCCCATCGCTGATGCACTTTACGGCGCAGAAAGGGAGGCCATAAATGTCGCAGATATTGGCCAAAGCATAGGCCTCCATATCCAGACAGTCGAAATCCTCCCTCATCGAGGCAACCTCGGCATTGCTAAAATTTTTCTCTGAGATAAACCAGTCGGACGAGCCACACACATAGGAGGCAGGCTCAGGCACTACCGGAAAATCCAGCCTCTCGCGGATGAAATCATCCCCATTGTTCACAAAATTGGTGCACAGCACTATGTCCCCCCGCCCGAGTTTGCCCGAACCGGCAGTTCCAAGGTTTACAATCAGGGGTAGCTTACCCTCCTCCACCAGACGCATCCTCTCCGCGGGGTCGTGTACACCCGCCGACGCCAGGGCAGGATTCTCCTTCAAAAACTTCAGGGCAGCCCTTGTCATACGGGACTTTCCCACACCTGTATATATGACGGGAGAGTCAGTATGTCCGCCGTCGAGTTCAAGTGTCATTGCCACGAAATAAATCTTCCTGGCACGACGAAGAAAATCAAGGTTATTTTTGCTGATTTTTATCATTTTTTTTGCAGTTGAGCCGCAAAGATACGCTTTTAATTTGTATCTTTGAAACTTGAAACATTTTAATTGAAAAGGAGATAAATTATGAAAAAGAAATTCCGTTGCCTTGTTTGCGGTTATGTATATGAGGGCGATGCCGCTCCCGCAGAGTGCCCTATCTGTCACGCAAAGGCTGAAAAATTTGAAGAAATCAAGGCTGAAGGCCTCCAGTGGGCTTGCCAGCACGGACTTGGCGATGGTCAGGTAGCCGACGAGGAAATAATGAAAGGTCTGCACGACCATTTCAACGGTGAGTGCTGCGAAGTGGGTATGTACCTTGCAATGAGCCGTCAGGCAGACAGGGAAGGTTATCCCGAGATTGCCGAGGCTTTCAAGCGCTATGCTTTCGAGGAGGCAGAGCATGCTTCCAAGTTCGCTGAACTGCTTGGAGAGGTTGTATGGAACACCGAGAAGAACGTAAAGGCTCGTATGGAGGCTGAGTGCGGTGCCTGCGAGGGCAAGCTCGCCATTGCAAAACGCGCCAAAGAGCTCGGCTATGACGCCATCCACGACACTGTTCACGAAATGGCAAAGGACGAAGCCCGTCACGGCTGCGGCTTCCAGGGCCTTTACAACCGCTATTTCAAGAAATAAGTAATCTGGAGCAGGTTATTTTTTAGGATTACTTAAAGATTACCTAGAAATCTAAGCATAGAACGGACTCGAACAGGAAGATTTGAGGGAATCCCCTAAAAATGCCTGAATCCAATATAGTCTGCGGACTTTCCATCGCCGCCGATCCATTCGAGAGAATCAGGGTCGGCGGTAATTTTTCCTATTATATGACAGGCATGACGGAGTTTCTCAAGAGGAGTGGCAGGGTCTGCAGTAAAAAGCAAATGGTAGTCTTCGCCACCGCACAGGGCAAGTTCGTATTTGTCCCATGAACGGGCTAAACAGACTCTTTCAAGGGAAGCGGAAAAAGGCAGGCGGTCAAGGTACACCTGTGCCCCAACTCCACTGGCATGCAGAATATGCCTAAGGTCTGATGCCACTCCGTCGGAAATGTCCATCATAGCGTGCACTCCGGCGAGGGATGCCAATTCAAGCCCTGCTTCCACCATAGGCACAGGAAGCCTGTGGCAGCGGATAAGAAAATCTTCGTCGCTTTCCGTCGGGATGGCTGCGGCAGAAGAAGCGGAAGGAGCGGGCGCAGCGGAAGAGGCAGAAGAGGCGGGAGTGGCGGCAGCGGCGGCAGAAGAGGCGGACGCAGCGGCGGCGGAAGAAGAAGCAAAGCCCAACAACAGACGGAGGCCGGCGGCGGAATCGCCCAAAGTGCCGGTCACGCAAATCATATCCCCCACCTTGGCCCCGTTGCGGCGTACGGCCCGGCCATGAGGGCAAGTTCCCATAACAGTCACATTGATGCACAGTCTATCAGGAGAGGAAGTGGTGTCGCCTCCCAGAAGGCTGACCCCATAACGGGAACAAAGTTCCATATAACCCTTCATAAAATCCAGTCTCCACCTGTCTCCAAGCGAAGCTGGCAGGGCGAAAGAAAGAAAAGTGGCCTCGGGCCTCCCGCCCATTGCGGCAATGTCGCTGACATTGACGGCGGCGGACTTCCACCCCAGGTCATAAGCGCTTATCAGGTCGCGTCGAAAGTGGACATCTTCAATAAGCATATCCGCACTCACAAGGGTATCCTGTCCTGCCTTACTCGGAATAACGGCACAATCATCTCCTATGCCCACTACCCCCGCAGGCAGGGATCCACCCATAGCGGAAATTCTTTCAATCAGGTCAAATTCTCCTAGAGCGGCAATTCTTTCGGCCATGCCATACTCTCCCAGAGGACCCTTTTCCACTCCACCTGCCCCGCAGCGTTCATTCCCTGTACGGCCGGCATAAGCGCCACAGGCTGCCTTATTGTCTTCCTTAACTGACATCTACTTGAAAATCAATGCAAACAGCTCATCGACACTGTCACAGAAAACAATGCTGCGATCCTCTGCCCCAAGAAAACCTTCCCTCTTGAAAGTTGCTATCTGCGCCTTCAAACCCTCATAATATCCATCGATATTGAGCACATACACCGTCTTGTCATGCAAGCCTATTTCATAATTCACCGAATAACAGAAAAGCTCATCCATAGAGCCCAGGCCACCTGGAAGCACCACAGCACAATCCGACAATGACTCCATAACAGCCTTCCTCTCGGCAAAATCCTTCACGATGATTTCCTCTGTCATCCCGGGACGCAGAATCTCCACATTCATTGCAGCCACCTCCCTCTTTCCTCCGAAGCCATCGGGGAAAACACCTGTCAGATAGCCTCCGGCAGCACTTACTCCATCTGCCAAAGCTTTCATAGTCCCTACATCAGCGCCTCCGTATATCACCTTTATGCCCCTCGCAGCCAGCGCGGCGCCGAAATCATACGCAAAACGGAGATATTTTCCGCCCCTGCCATCCGAGGAGCCAAGATACACAGCAATCGACTTTATCATAGCATTCCCAAAGCAAGTTCAATAGCATCGTTCAGACCGCTGCGTCGCAGTTCTGCGCTGGCGTGAAGGTCCAATTCCAGATTGTCTGTCACCGTCAAAATGGTCAGGGCCTTCCGCCCTAGCGCATAGGCATTCGCATAAAGGGCCGTTGCCTCCATTTCCACGCCGAGTATCCCCTCTCTCTGCATAAGCTCTTTCTGGCGGCCGGACTCATCATAGAACACGTCCGAAGAATAAATCTTGCCCGTGGCAGTTTTCAATCCCCTTTCAACGGCTAAAGCGGCTGCCTTCTGCACAAGTTCGGCTGTAGCCCTGGCCTGCCAGTTCTCCGGCAAGCCGTACTGATAACCGTAATTCGAGTCACTCAGGGCAGTTTCCCCTATGATGACAGTACCCAGTTCAACATCCTTGAGCCAGGTGCCACAGGTGCCTACCCTTATGATTGTCTGTACGTCATAGAACTTGTACAGTTCATACGAATATATTCCTATTGAAGGGATGCCCATACCATGCCCCTGTACAGACACTCTTTTACCCTTGTAATACCCCGTGTATCCAAGCATCCCGCGAACCTGATTGTAAAGGAAGGATTGCTCCAGATAATTGTCG
>JAEDMF010000099.1 GCA_016303175.1 Bacteroidales bacterium | reverse complement strand
CGCATCCGACGAACTTTACATCAAGCCCGGAGAGGTAGTGGCCAGAGTTGCCGAGTATGTCAAGGGACAGGCCATAGTCATTACCGACGTGGGCCAGAATCAGATGCTTGCAGCGCGCTATTCCCGTTTTTCGCGCGAGCGCAGTTTCCTCTCTTCCGGCGGCCTGGGCACGATGGGTTACGGACTGCCCGCCTCAATAGGCGCCAAAATTGCCGCCCCCGACCGCCAGGTCTGCCTCTTTGTGGGCGACGGCGGTCTGCAGATGACCATAGAGGAGCTGGGCACGATTATGCAGGAAAATCTGGGAGTGAAGATAGTCCTGCTGGATAACAACTGGCTCGGCAACGTACGCCAGTGGCAGGAAATGTTCTTCAACGCCCGCTATTCCTATACAAGGCTTATGAATCCCGACTTTGAACTGATAGCCCGGGCATACAACATCGTGAGTCTGAAAGTGAGCTCCCGCGAGGAACTCCAGCCTGCCATTGAGAAGATGTTCTCCGACGACAGACCCGTGCTGCTCCACGTGCTCGTGCAGGAGGACAATATGGTCTTCCCGATGGTGCCTCCCGGAAAGAGCATAGATGAAATAATGTTGAATTCAGAAGAATATTTTAAATATGGAAACTGAGAAACTTTATGAAATCACGGCATATACCGAGAACCAGGTAGGTTTGCTCAGTGCCATAGCCTCCATCTTTACCAGGCGCAGCATAAATATCGAAAAACTCTTTGTGTATCCTTCCCGCATTGCAGGGGTCCACAAGTTCAAGATTCTTGCCCGCACGTCCGAAAGGCGCTGCCAGCAGGTGGTGCTCCAGATGGAAAAGAAGGTGGATGTAATCAAGGCCTTCTACTATCTGCGCGAGGAGTACTCGGGCTATGAGGTGGAGGAGGTGACTTCTCTGCTTGAGGAGCGTGAAAACAACAGAAAAGTACAATAAAGTTATATAAAACCTAATTGAATTATGGCTAAAATGAATTTTGGCGGTGTCGAGGAAAATGTAGTGACCCGCAGTGAGGTGACTCTCGAGAGCGCCCGCAAAACTTTGGAAGGAAAGACAATTGCAGTAATCGGCTATGGCGTACAGGGCCCCGGTCAGTCTTTGAACCTGCGTGACAACGGCTTCAACGTAATCGTAGGCCAGCGTCCCGGCAAGACCTACGAGAAGGCAGTTGCCGACGGCTGGATTCCCGGCCAGACCCTCTTCGGCATCGAGGAGGCCTGCCAGAAGGGCGACATCGTAATGCTGCTTCTTTCCGATGCTGCCGTGCTCAGCGTATGGCCCACCATCAAGCCTTATCTTACAACCGGCAAGACCCTCTATTTCTCTCACGGCTTTGCCATTACCTGGAACGACCGTACAGGCTGCGTGCCTCCCAAGGACATAGACGTCATTATGGTTGCTCCCAAGGGTTCAGGCGCCACCGTCCGCTCCCTCTATCTGGAAGGCCGCGGCATCAACTCTTCATACGCTGTATATCAGGACTATACAGGCCACGCACTGGAGAACACTCTCGCCCTTGGCATAGGCATAGGCTCGGGCTATATGTTCGAGACCACCTTCGAGAGGGAGGCAATTTCTGATCTTACCGGCGAGCGTGGCTCCCTTATGGGCGCCATCCAGGGCCTGCTGCTGGCCCAGTACGAGGTGCTTCGTGAGAACGGTCACTCTCCTTCAGAGGCTTTCAACGAGACTGTAGAGGAGCTTACCCAGTCCCTTATGCCTCTGTTCGCCGCAAAGGGTATGGACTGGATGTATGCAAACTGCTCCACAACAGCCCAGCGTGGCGCCCTTGACTGGATGGGTCCCTTCCATGATGCCTGCAAGCCCGTTGTAGAGAAGCTTTATGCCAGCGTAAAGTCCGGCAATGAGGCTCAGATTTCAATAGACAGCAACAGCAAGCCCGACTACCGCGAGGGTCTGGAGAAGGAACTCAAGGCTCTGCGCGAGAGCGAGATGTGGCAGACAGCCGTTACCGTACGCAAACTCCGCCCTGAAAACAACAAATAATCGGAATGAATACCTTATTTGATAAAATATGGGATTCACACGTCGTGTCGCTCATTGAGGGCGGCCCGACGCAGCTCTATATAGACAGACTCTACTGTCACGAGGTCACTTCGCCCCAAGCCTTCGACTCTATGAGGGCAAGGGGCATCAAGTGCCTCCGTCCGGAGCGCATTTTCTGTATGCCGGACCACAACACTCCCACGCACGACCAGGACAAGCCCATCGAGGACCCTGTTTCAAGGACTCAGGTGGACACCCTTGCCAGAAATGCCGCCGAGTTCGGCCTTACCCACTTCGGTATGATGAGCAAGGACAACGGTATCATTCACGTGGTGGGTCCTGAGAAGGGTCTTTCCCTGCCCGGTATGACCATAGTGTGCGGCGACTCCCATACTTCCACTCACGGCGCCATGGGTGCTGTTGCCTTCGGCATTGGTACCTCTGAGGTCGAGATGGTGCTCGCATCGCAGTGCATACTCCAGACCAAGCCCAAGTCAATGAGCATACGCATCGAGGGTGAGCTGGGCAAGGGCGTTACTGCCAAGGACGTGGCCCTGTACCTTATGATGAAACTCACCACCTCCGGAGCCACAGGCTATTTTGTGGAATATAGGGGCAGTGCAGTGCGTTCGCTCTCGATGGAAGGACGCCTGACCCTCTGCAACCTGTCCATAGAAATGGGCGCGAGGGGAGGCTTCATCGCCCCCGACGAGACCACCTTCAATTATATTAAAGGTAGGGAATATGCCCCCAAGGGCGAGGCCTGGGACAAGGCTGTAGAGTATTGGAAGACCCTTCGCAGCGGAGATGACGCGGTATTCGACAAGGAACTTGTATTCGACGCCGCCGACATCACTCCTATGATTACCTATGGAACCAACCCGGGAATGGGTATGCCCATAGACGGCAGGATTCCTGAGGATGCAGCGCGCAAGTCTTTGGATTATATGGGTTTGACCGCCGGAGAGACTCTTCTCGGTCATAAGGTTGACTATGTTTTCCTCGGTGCCTGCACCAACGGCCGCATAGAGGATTTCAGGGCCTTCGCATCCATTGTAAAAGGCCGCAAGAAGGCTGAAGGCGTGACTGCCTGGCTCGTGCCCGGCTCTTGGATGGTACTCGACCAAATAAAGGAGGAGGGACTCGACAAGGTGCTTGAGGAGGCAGATTTTGCACTCCGTCAGCCCGGATGCTCCGCCTGTCTTGCCATGAACGACGACAAGATTCCTTCGGGAATGTACTCAGTTTCAACATCCAATCGCAATTTCGAGGGTCGCCAGGGTCCTGGTTCAAGGACTTTTCTTGCCAGCCCCCTTACAGCCGCTGCGGCAGCAGTGACGGGCGTGGTGACAGACCCCAGAGAACTGCTTTGAAGACGCATGAGCAATATAATTGAAGTATGAAACAGAAATTCGATATAATAGAAAGCACCTGCGTTCCTCTGCCTCTGGAGAATGTGGATACTGACCAGATTATTCCTGCCCGTTTCCTCAAGGCCACGACCCGCGACGAGAAATTCTTCGGTGAAAACCTCTTCCGCGACTGGCGTTATAATCCCGACGGTTCTCTCAAGGAGGATTTCGTATTGAACAATCCTGCTTACGGCGGATGCATTCTGGTAGCCGGAAAGAATTTCGGCAGTGGCTCCAGCCGTGAACACGCCGCTTGGGCCATAGCCGGGTATGGTTTCAGGGTAGTTGTATCCAGCTTTTTCGCCGACATCCACAAGAACAATGAGTTGAACAACTTCGTTCTGCCCGTTGTGGTAAGCGAGGATTTCCTCAAGGAGATTTTCGCCACGGTGAAGGCCGATCCCAAGGCAAAACTCCGTGTGGATGTGCCTGCCCAGACCATTACAAACCTGGCCACGATGCGCAGCGAGAGCTTCGAAATCAATCCCTATAAGAAGTACTGTCTGATGAATGCCAAGGATGACATAGATTATCTTCTGGACACCAAGGACAAAATAGAAAACTTCGAAAAGAACAGATGATACAAATCCTGGACACGACACTCCGCGATGGAGAACAGACAGCCGGCGTTTCTTTCAATGAGGGAGAGAAGCTTGCAATAGCGTCCCTGCTTCTCGAAGAGTTGAGGGTTGATCGTATCGAAGTGGCTTCGGCACGAGTTTCCAGCGGAGAGAGCAAGGCCTTTGCCGCAATATGCGCATGGGCAGCTGAAAAGGGCTGTCTGGACCGTGTGGAGGCTCTGGGCTTCATCGACGGGGGCGTGTCGGTGGATTGGATTGCGGACAATGGAGGCAAGGTAATCAATATACTTGCCAAGGGTTCCGCGCGTCATCTCGAAAAACAACTTCGCAAAACCCCGCAGCAGCATGTCGCCGACATCAAGGATACCTTGGAAAAGGCTGAAAAGAGGGGTTTGAAGGCGAATATTTATCTGGAGGACTGGTCCAACGGAATGAGGGATTCGAGGGACTATGTCTATTATCTGGTGGACAACCTCAAGGACAGTTCCATTGTCCATTTTATGCTGCCGGACACTCTCGGAGTGCTGGACCCTTGGAACTGTTTCGAATATTGCTCACTGATGAGGGAGAGATATCCCTCCCTGAAGCTGGATTTTCACTCCCACAATGACTATGGTCTGGCCGTGGCCAACAGTCTGAGCGCAGTCAAGGCCGGCATCGACGCGGTGCACGTGACTGTCAACGGACTTGGGGAGCGCTGCGGAAATGCTTCCCTTGCCGCCGTTGTTGCCGCCGTTGCGGACCACAGTGACAACAAAACCAATGTGGACGAGGCCCGACTGACCCACGTATGCAACTATGTTTCCAGCATCAGCGGCATACGTATCCCTGCCAACGAACCCATTATAGGCGAGAATGTCTTCACCCAGAGCGCAGGCATCCACGCCGATGGTGACAGCAAGGCAAATCTCTACGTGAATCCTCTGCTGCCCCAGCGCTTCGGCCGCGAAAGACAGTATGCCCTCGGAAAGATGAGCGGCAAGGCTAATATTGCCAAGAATCTGGAAAAGATAGGCATACACCTTACTCCTGACCAGATCAAACTGGTCACTGCAAGGGTGGTCGAACTGGGAGACAAGAAGGAGGCAATTGCGGCCGAGGACCTGCCTTTCATCGTGGCTGACGTGCTCAAGAGCGGTCACGGCCTTGCCAATGATAATATCCACATCATCAACTATTCGATGCAGCTCACTCGAGGCATGCGTCCCGTTGCGCTGGTCAAGGTGGACATACATGGCAAGGAATATGAGGCCAGCGCAGCGGGCGACGGTCAGTACAATGCTTTTATGAATGCGCTCTGGTCAATTTACGAGAAACTCGGAAAGACTCACCCCGTCCTTGCCGACTATCAGGTAAGCATCCCTCCCGGAGGACGCACCGACGCCCTCGTGTCCACTACCATTTTCTGGAATTACCAAGGATATGAGTTTAAGACGCGCGGCATAGACTCCGACCAGACTGAGGCTGCCATTAAGGCCACGGTAAAGATGCTCAACATCATAGAAAATACAGAAATTACCAAATAAACTATGTTACTCAAAATTGCAAAATTGCCCGGAGACGGTATAGGTCCCGAAGTCGTGGCACAGGCTGTGAAGGCTGTAGATGCAGTATGCAGACGATTCGGTCACGAGGCCGTTTATACCCACGCTTATGTAGGAGCCTGCGCTATAGACAAGTTCGGCAATGCCTATCCCGAACAGACTCACAAGATATGTATGGAGAGCGACGCCGTGCTTTTCGGCGCAGTCGGTGACCCCCGTTTCGACAATGATCCCACCGCCAAGGTGCGTCCCGAGCAGGGTTTGCTCGCAATGCGCAAGCAGTTGGGCCTTTATGCCAACCTCCGTCCCGTAGAGACCTATGACAGTCTCATCGACAAGAGCCCTTTGAAGAACCATCTCGTGCAGGGCGCTGATTTCCTGTGCGTGCGCGAGCTGACCGGAGGCATGTACTTCGGCGAGAAGGGTCGTAGGGACAACGGTGATACAGCCTTTGATACCAACCTCTACCATCGCTTCGAGGTGGAACGTATCCTGAAGCTCTCTTATGAGTACGCGCGCAGGCGTCGTGGCCATCTTACCGTTGTGGACAAGGCAAACGTGCTTGAATCTTCCCGTCTGTGGCGCCAGATTGCCCAGGAACTTGCTCCTCAGTATCCCGACGTCCAGACCGATTATATGTATGTGGACAATGCAG
>JAEDMF010000098.1 GCA_016303175.1 Bacteroidales bacterium | reverse complement strand
TAGGAGGAGGGGGAGAGGCCGGTGAGGCGTTTGAAGAACTTTCCGAAGTCGGATTGGGATTGGAAGCCGAGTTCGTTGCTTATTTCCTTGATGGAGAGATGTCCGTAGGAAAGTCGGGCCATAGCGGCCAGCAGAGAATACTGGTCGATGAGGTCCTGGCCTGAATGACCTGTTTCCCGCTTAACCAGGGCGGAGAGATATTTGGGGTTGTAATCCATAAGAGCGGCATAGAAACTCATCCGCCTCTGTGTTGCGGAGTGTTGCTCTATTAGGCTGATGAAACGGGTTACGGTTGAGTTCTCGACACTGGGATAGGCTCTGACGAAGTTTGCAAGTCCATCTTCCGACACGTGCAAGGACTTGGATACATAATATCCTGTACTGTAAAAAAGGGCTTGGAGCAGACTCAGTTGGCAGGCTTTCTTATATGGGTTTGCCGGCAGTCCGTTCACGATGGTGATGGACTCGAAAAAGCGGCGCAGAACATCGTTGTAGGCCGTGGTGACTCGGATTACAGGGTACTCGTCTGTAACGAAGAGGGTCAGGAAGGCATTGCCTGCGTTAATGTATTGGGCAAGGGTGCCGCTTATAAGCAGTACTTGATAGACCAGGCTGCCGTCCGGGTGGAAGAGTATTTTCTGGCCGGGGTGCATTACAGATACGCACTTTCTTCTCAGCACGAAGTCCCTGCCGTCAATCTTTATGTCGGAAATCCCGTTTTGGGAATACAGCACGATGGTGAAGTCTCCGCTGAATTCCTCGTCGGGGAAGCGCATACTTTGCAGTATGTGCATATCCTCTTCGGGGTTAAGGCCGTTCAGTCTGCAAATTTCGGCTCTGTCCATCTGCTTAGTTGACTTAGTTGAACAAGCGAGAGATTGTCAACCTATATCCGTGAAGGTCAATATCAGTAAATTTTATATGTGCAATTTAATTATAATTCCCGAAATGTGCCAAATTTTTGACGATTTCGGGAATTATAATTTTTCAACGCCAGCGTTTCCTTGGGTATTATTGCAGGCGGAGGGTGGTGGTGACGGTGCGGGTCTTGCCGGAGGGAACGGTGTAGAGGTAGCCGCAGACGGAGGTGCCGTCTTCAAGTGTGATGTAGGAATTCACTTCGTTGGGATAGTCGGCGGGGTCGGCGGACCAGGTGCAGTAGCGGACTTTGGCGCCTTCTGCCTTCAGCAGGGCCACTCTGTCTCCGCTCGTGAGGATTATGCCCTCCTTGGTGGCCATACTGTGGGCATCACTCATAATATTGAAGCGCACGTCCACGGGACCGAGGTCGGAAGCCGTGATGGAGTCGGTAATCTGCAGATAGTTTCCGTCTATGATTTCAATGGTTCTGGTGGCTTTGGTGACCTCATCTCCGAGGACGGCAGTGATGTCTATCTCCGCACCCATACGGCCCGGCTCGTCGATAATGCGCGTGAATTTGCCCTCGCCAGAGGGGATGTGGAGTTTCTCGTTGATTGTCAGCGTGTTGTGGTCCTGGGGGCGATAGGAGAAAACCTTCCATCTCCAGGAGTTCGGCTTGTAACTGAACAGGGAGCGTCCCAGAGGCTTGAGCTGTTTCTCTATGGCCGGATAGCCTCCCTTCACGTGCGATTCGGAAGCCCAGCGCACTCCTCCGGCCTCATATACGAAACTCCCTACGTCCATGTGTGAATGGGAATAGTCAGCCCGTCCGCCCTTTATTCCGAGGTAAATATCTTCTCTGTCCCAGCCCGTTCTGGCCACTACTATGGGTATGGCGCTTTGGCCGTAATAGACTTTTTTTGACGGCTGTTCCACCTTCGCGCCGTCATATCGGGCAGCGTATATAAGGAACAGTGGAGAGAGCCTTTCGCTCATATCGAGGGGCCTGCCCG
The DNA here is from genome assembly GCA_016303175.1 of Bacteroidales bacterium. Classification (GTDB taxonomy): domain Bacteria; phylum Bacteroidota; class Bacteroidia; order Bacteroidales; family UBA932; genus Cryptobacteroides. Next base: position 4,386 of record JAEDMF010000098.1, on the reverse strand, counting down.
AATTGATTGCTTTCAGGTCGAGGTATAGGGATGAATTGTCGGCAAAGCGGTCGGCAAAGTACCACGCTTGCCTGAAGGTGAAGGCGAAGGATTTGGTGTCGGCATAATCGAAGCGCTTCCCGACATTGCCTTGGGAGAACATGAAGAACTCGGAGGTTTTGGAGAAGCCGGGAAGGGAGCTGATGCCGAAATCGGTGCCGAAGGCCCTTGTAAGCAGGGTATTGAAAAGAATTTGGAAATTTGTGCCGTAGTCCCAGTAGCCTGCCCCTTCGGGATATACACCCTCAGGTTCGTAGATGACTTCCACGGCGTGGGCGTTTGCCCTTATGGCCCTTGATATGACGGCGTCGGCAGTTTGCGGGCAGTGTTCATAAACGGCCATTGCGGCGGCAGTGCAGCCGGCGTGACAAACTTGGTTCCAGTTGGTAGTGCCTTTGGCCCATTTGTCGGCAGTGCTTTCCAAGGAAGGTTCAAGGTTGAACGTGCGCAGAGCCTCGACAATACGGCTTTTCAGGTCGGAGGAGAGAGCGTCATACAGCCAGTCGTAGCCAATGGCCACAGCAAATCCCATCTCTGCCGCATCGAGGAAATGCGCGGAGTTCCAGTTGGGGAAATTGCATACGTCTTCAAGCACTTTGGCGGAGTAATCCAGATATTCTTGTCCTCCCGTCATGCGGTAGGCATAGGCACAGGCAAAAATACGACTCAAAGCCCTGCGCGACTCTGTCAGAATACGTTTTCCGCTAGCATCGAATTTGTAGCGTATGGTGAGATTTTCCCGGACATATTTATCGGCAATTGCGATTTGGGCTTCGTGCAGACGGGCGAAGGCAGTGCTGCGGGGACGCTTGGTCTGTTGCTTGAGTTCTTCCATTTCCTCCGCCGAGAGCAGCAGCCTGGGATGGGACATATCTGCAAGAACTGAACAGTCAGGCAACTGTACCTTCTCTGTTGCGGGCACGACATTGTCCCGTACGCCTGTGGCGGTCTGAGCCTTTAAAGTCGAAACTCCCAAAATGCCGATGCAAAGTGCCGATATAGTCCTGAAAATCCTCATTGTGCCGATAAATTATTGTGTTGAAATCCTGCCGCGAACGAGAGTGACCACTCCATTGTACTGGCAGCAGGCCATTATGTCATCCGCTCCGAGCGGGCATACGGAGTTCCATTTGACCTCACCCTCGGAAACATCCACGTCTATGGGCTTGGAGTCCCCGCGCATCGTGGTGAAAATCTGACCCTTCATTTCGCTGATGGGACAAGCCTGAACCACGCACACACGCTGTTTGGAGTCCTTGATATCTCCGTATTCCGAACTTTGAAAGCTCATTACAAAGAAGTTCTCGGTCCGGCAAAGATAGGGGGCCCCGGTCGTGAACTCCGTACTTTCCGTGGAGAAACGCTGAGGACAAAAACGGCGTTTGGAGTAGCCGTCCACGCATTCTTTCCAGTTTTCCTCCAGACTGTTGTACATTATCTGGGGGTGGAGCCTTGTCTTCAAATCGCTGTCATTGGTCTCGATGCAGAGATAGATATTGCCATTGTAAATCATTGCGCTCGGCATACCATCCCTGTTCTTTTCGGAGTAGCAGGCTATGCGGACATCCCCCCAACTGTCGCCTCCGTCGCGGGATTCAACAAGGGAAATGTTCTGGTAGTGGCGTCCGTCCCTCCAGTAAGGTGTCTCGTCGGAAAAATACATTTGAACGGTGCCGTCCGGCAATTCCAGCGCAAAAGGCTCCCAGCAACCCTTCAACTTGTCCTCCTCCCATATATCGGAACTGTAATTCACCGTCATAGGACTCCAGCTTTCGCCATTGTCGTCGGAAAACACATAGCCTATGGCGAAGGGATAAACGGAGGATTTGTTGTCCTTGGGTCGCAGATTGAAGCAGTAGATTATTCTGCCGGGGTGCGAAGGATTTGAGGGGCTGAGCTGGAGGGTCTCGGGATTGCTTATGAAAACGGTGGCAGCCCCCTTGTCAGTATTGACATCGAAACGCGAAATCACTTTTTCCGGAGCGGTCCAAGTGAGGCCGTTGTCGGAACTGTAGCATATCCATCCGCTTCCTCCGCCTGTGTAGGAACACATCAGACGGCCGTCATTCATAGGATGCACTCTTGCGTAACCGCCCTTGGCGATTGAGATGGGCTTATCCCACTCAATCACCACCTTGGGCAGTTTGGGTTTTGCTCCTTCTGCCAGTGTGGCGCACAGCAGCAGAAGGGCAAGTGTTATGAATTTTTTCATTCCGCTGAACTTTGGTGTCAACAAGCGATTAGGCGTGCTGCGTCGCAACGATGCCCGGTCGACATATCAATACGACAGGAGAAGAACATCAGAATTTCTTGTTGGCCGTCATAGCTTGGATAAAGCGGACCTCGTCGGAATTCCAGGGTGTACCATCCTTGTAGAAAAGGTCGTGGAACCATACGGGAGGTTCTTCCGTGTAGGGAATCTTCTTGCCGTCCACGATTTTGTTCCAAGGCAGGTGGCACTGCTGCTTGCCGTTTACGAGGCCGTAGCTGTAGGCGCCGATTTTATGTTCTTTGTACAGAGGCAGGATGGTGTAGTAGTCGGAGCCTCTTGTGCGGGCCATCCACTCTGAGCAGAGTACGGGGCGGTTGAACTGGAGAACGTATTTCACAAAGAGGGCGGTTTCAGCGTAGTTGGCATAGCTGTGGAAGGAAATGATGTCGCTGTGCTCACATACGAAGGCCACGATGGGGAGGTTGGTGTTGTTGGTTCCCGGTCTGCACCACATGGGGGAGGTAAGGGGCTGGGAAGGGTTCACCTCGCGGGCCCATTTGTAAACCTGACGCAGGAAGGGCAGGGTGTTGAAGGTCTTGGTGTTCTCGGGCTCATTGTAGAGACACCAGGCTAGAATGCGGTCGTCATCCTTGTATTTGGTCAGGATGGTTTTGAGGTATTTCTCAATTATGGGCCATTTCTCGGGGTTGTTCACAACATCCCTGCCGGGAGAGGACATCCACGTGGAATTGTGGATACCCGGAACGGGCTGGGGCTGAGGGCCCAAATAAGGATTTTTGATGGTACCGCCGTTGGTGAAGAAGGTCAGCAGCAGGCTCAGGCCGTGCTTGTCCGCGAGGGAGATGGTTTTTTCAAGTCTGTCCATAAAGCCGTCAGGGTCGTTCTGCCATACAATGTCACAAAGGAAAAGCCTGATGGAGTTGAAGCCCAGACTCTCGGCCAGGCCCAGTTCCCTGTCCAGCACTTGCTCATCGAAGTATTCCGCTCCCCACAATTCCACGGGCGTTCCTGCGTATGAAGGAACGAACACGCAGCCTACGGGCCATTCTTTTTCTGCATACCAGGCATTGGCCTTTTCTTCAGACCATCTTTCGCCGATTACGGGCGCGCTTTCTGCCTTTTTCTTGCTTGCGGCCGATACGACGGCCAGTGATGCGCACAAAAGTGCTGTCAGTGCTAAAACTCTTTTCATATTTGTAGTAGTTTAAAAAATTAGTTATTTCTAAAAATGTATCTTCAACCACTCGGAGGTGTCGGTATCAGTGGTCGGTTTCAGACTCTGGAATTTGTTGTCATTGCCGTTGACTCCGAAATTCACGAGGATTTCACCTTGCTCGGCAGGAAGTTTGTCTGTGGGCAGGGAAAATTCCGCGGCATAACAATTTGAGCCCACGGTCGTTTTCCAATTGCAGTATACATCCTCCGTTATCCAGCCCCTGCCGTCAAATACACTGGTGCGGCTTGTTCCCATAGGGGAGATTTTCATACAGATGTCTCCGGAGGACAATGAACTCTTTGCCGGAGAGCTGAGATAGACCGAGATATAATCGTTGCCTTCCGGCACGGTTCCGTCCACTTCGGCGAGGAAATACAGCCTGTTCCCGTTTTTACTGCACCTGAGGGTTGCATGAAGGGGACTGTCGGAGCCCACGAACAAGGCTTCGTCCGTTTTCTGCCACTCGTCGTTTTTCCCGTCTACGTTGACAGGGTGTGAAGAAGCGGTGATGTCGTGGTTCAGATAGAACTGCCCCAATTTCATCTAGCCTATGCCGTTCGCTCCTCCCGAGCCGCCTATTCCCGCAATCATAAGGTGGCCGTCTAAGAGTACGGCTCCCCAGAATCCGTAGCGCCGTGTACCTTCATCGCCGAAGACGATAATTTCGTCAGAGAAATTTTCTGCAAGATGGTCTCCCATACGCATACGGAAGACATTGCTCTTGCCGTCGGTGAAGTTGTAGGTCAGGACGGTCTCTCCAGAGGGGAATATTTCTATGGTGGGAGCGGTACCTTTGCAGAACTTATTCCGTCGCTTGGCGGGCATTTCGTCTCTGGCATCGGGCTCTCCCCAACTGCCGTCATTGTTGCTGTAGGCTATACTGACATAGAAGTCCGTG
>JAEDMF010000097.1 GCA_016303175.1 Bacteroidales bacterium | reverse complement strand
CCGTTCCAATACTTCCTGCAATAGTAGCCCGTATTGGAGTAAGCATAAGTATCATTGTCCCTTGTGCCCCAATCAATGCCGAAACTTACGATATTCTTGCCGAAACTGTTGGAGAGCCATCTGGGTTTCGGACTGGCATTGGGGTCATAACAAATATTGATTATTCCTTCGTTTGTATAGGTGTTGACCTGACCGTCACGCACTATGGTAAGGTCCAGACGGGGGTCCCTTCCCGCATAGGGGTTCTGCTCATTGTAATGGCCCCTCCCGGCGGCTTCCTGTCTTTGCTCCGGAGTCAGTAGCGCCTCGCCGTGGATTGTCTCATAGCGGTCCACGAAATTCTGGGTGGGACAAACCCCTGAGGAACCGGTATCGCTGCCGGACTGGGGATATGCCATAATGCTGCCGAAACTGAGGTCACTGTCGTTTTTCTGGATACTGTAGGTCCAGAGATTCTCATTGGTAGTTTCCTGGGTGAGGAAATTCTTTGAATAATCCTTGGCTTCCGTCAAGGTATAGCCTGCCGCTTCCGCTTCACTTATGGCCAGAGCCGCCGCTGCCGCAGCTTCTTCCCAATCGCGCACACCATTTGCATTGCTGTATTCGCTGGCGGCATACAGCATAGCCCTTGCATACAATGCCACCGCCGCAGCTCCACTTATTTCATTGAGTGTGGCGGAATTGAGAGCCTGGGGCGAGTTACGGCGCATATAACCAGCTTCCTTCAGCAATTCGTACCCCTTCTTAAGGTCTTCAGCCGCCATTCTGTAAGTCTGATACGTGCTCAACCTGGGCAGATCCCACGACTCTTCGGGTCCGAGAGGATGGTCCAGATAGGGCATACCCCCGAAGAAGCGGCACAACGAGAAATGGCAGAAACCCCGCAGAGCATAAGCCTGGCCCAGCAAATCCTTGAGCTGCTGCGTCGTGGCATCCTTGCACATATTGATATTCTGTATGGTCATATTGCATCTGCGGATAACGGAAAACATAGCCTTTGCCAAGGGTTTGTCTGCTGTGGAAGTATCGAAACTGACAGAGCGGAGAAAATCCTGTGTGATGACTCCCTGCTTGAAATACTGCTGGGTGACACCCATCCTGCCCGCATCGGACATATCCGTGGTGTTGTACCAGGAAAAAGAGTAGTCCGTAAGAAAATCCGCGTACATAGGGAAAGCATAAAGTATGCTCTCCTTGTTCTTGCCTGAGTTGTCGGTGTACAGCCATTGGAAATAAGCCCTGAAATTGGCATAAGTTCCGAATACGGTTTCATCGTCAAGTCCCAGCTCAGGATCGACGTCAAGATACTTGCAGTCGGTCACGACAAAAGCAAGTAAAGACAACAAAAATATATGCTTGAGCTTTTTCATTGCGGGTCGGGATTTAGAATGACATACTCAGGCTTAACTTGAGCAACCTCATTGTGGGATAATAATTCTCGGCTGTCGTCAGGCGCTGGGGATCCTGTTCCATCAATTCAGTGAAGGTGTATAGATTGTTGCAGGTCACCCCCAAGGAAAGGGACTGGATTCCTAACTTCTGTTTCAGCATCTTGCCGTCAAAGGTGTAGGATAGCATGACTTCCTTGATGGAAAAATAGTCGGACTTGCGCCAAGTGTAACCGTCAAGAGCCAAATCGTAACCTGGCCAATCCGAAGTGCCTCCTGCCCAGGCATACATTTCGTCGGACAAGGACAGTGCCGGCACAGCCGCGTCGCGGTTCAGTGGAGTCCAGTAATCCAGATGGGACTTGTGAATCACGTAGTCACCGGCATAGAAGGGGATTATCGCAGACCGGCGGTAGTTTATGTACTTTCCTATGGTGCCGGTGCACAAAGTCTTGAAACTCCAGCCCTTGTAATCAAAACCCAGGTTCAGGGAATAGATGCCGGGGGCATAGGTGGAACCGTTCAGCACGTGCAAATCCGACTGGTTGATGCGGCCGTCCGCCGTATAGTCCAGAAACTTATATACTCCGGGCACTACGTTGGTCCACTCGGAAGTATAGATGGGGTAGCCGTGTATTTCGTCTATGCTGTTGAAATATTTTCCATCGACCAAGGTGGATCCGGTCCGCGCAGAATTCAGAGGCGTATTCACATATTTCTGATAATCGGGAGCATACGGCGCATCTCCATAGTTGGTTATCCTGTTTTCGCTCAAACCGAGCATCACACCGGCAAAATAGCCGAAGCCTCCGGATGTTCTGTCATTCCACTTCAATTCCAGCTCGAAACCATGCTTTTTCAGGGAGCCAGTGTTTACATCCTTGTACTGGATGCCCACAAGAGGAGTCACCACCGGCGGCATAAGCATATCCCGCCTTTTCTCATCGTACAGATCCAACTCGAGCAGCAATTTGTCTTCCAGCCATCCCATCTCTATGCCGAGGTCCTGCTTGTGGGCAGTCTCCCAACGGGCCTCCACATTGGCTGCGGCATCCTCCGTTATATAATTGCCGTTGCGGGACCAGGAAGAATAATACAACCAGTTCGAAGAAGCCTTGTCACTACCCACCAAACCATTCGAATAACGCACTTTCATCCTGCTCCACCAGGGCATAGCCTGCTTCCAGAACCTCTCCTTGGAAATAACATATCCCAAGGCAACGGACGGAAAGACTCCGTAACGATGTTCGGGTGCGAACTGCTCGCTGCCGGTAATGCCCAGATTGGCCTCAATCAAGTATCTGCCCTTGTAATCATAGGTCAGCCTAGTCACGAAGGACTGATTCCTCTTCGGGAAGCTGGCATCGGTGGTCTGCTGCCTTTGGTTATACAAGGCCAGAGCTGTCACGGAATGGGCATCGGCAAATTTCCGGCTGTAATTCACGGAAGCCTCAACATAGGTAATGTAGGAAACCCCCGAAGCCGAATTGTTCTGGGTGACGGCATAAGGACTTTGGCTGAAGACAAACTGGTCCCTCTTGTTAACAGGAACCCAATAATTGTCCGAGCCCTGGTCATACAAATCCCAATTTATGTTGTATTGCGCCGCATAGGACCTTGCATCCTGGGATATTCTCGTATAAGTGGACGTGAGGCCGAACTTGGCCGAAACCGACAGGCCCTTTGTAAGAAAATCCAGATCTTGCTTGAATATGATGTCGGTCATCAATCGGTTGGACACACTTTGCCTGTAATCCGGATTGCCAAGCATACTGTAGGGATTTGCATACTTATGTCCCTGGTTCCCGCTGAAACGGGTTTCAACAAGACCGGGATAGTTGGCATCCGGGAACTGTTCCATTGCCCATTCGGGATAATAAGCAGGATAAGATATCGTGGGTGCCTGATATATGGTGCTGAAAACCGCGGACGAATTGCTTACGCTCTGGAGCTTCTTTCTGATGTCGGCAACTCCACCAACCTTGAATGACAGATGGGTGGAAGGAGTAATGTTCCAATCCAGGTTCAGGCGGTAGTTGATACGGTCACTCGAAAAATTGGTCCCCTTGGTAATCTCCTTTAGAATGGAGTCCTCGTGAGAATAACTAACACCCAGATAATAAGCCAGTTTGTCCGTTCCTCCGGACATTGAGAAATTCGCGTCGGTACTCAGAGCGAAGTCCTTCAGCAGAATGTCATACCAGGAAACGTCGGGATACCTCAAAGGATCAGACTGGGTGGCATATTTGGCAAGCTCCTCATCAGAGAATATGGAAGAAAACGATTGGGTATTCCTCATCGCCACATTGACCATCGAAGCAACGGTGACGGCATCCACGTGCGAGGGAATGAACAAAGGAGTGTTGATGCCCTGTTCCACCTTGACAGAAAAACGGGGGGCACCCTTGGAGCCTGTCTTGGTGGTGACAAGTATCACTCCATTCGCGCCCTTTGCGCCATAGACGGCCGTGGCTGAGGCATCCTTGAGAATGGAAATGCTTTTGACGTCATTCGGAGAAATGGTGCTCATCTCCCTTTCTATGCCGTCCACCATCACCAGAGGGGCGCTGCCGTTCCAGCTGGAAAGACCCCTCACCAGCAAAGTGGCGTCATTCTCGCCGGGGGCTCCGCTTTCGGAAAACACCGTAAGACCGGGAACCTTGCCTGCGAGGGAATTGTTCAGCGAACTGGTTCCTGCCTTGATCAAATCATCACTTTTGATGTTTGTAATGGCTCCGACAACGCTCTCACGCTTCTGTACGCCATATCCCACCACAACGGTCTCCTCCAGCATAACATTCTCCGTCTCCAGAATTATACGCCAAGGAGTCCCGGAAGGGCCCTCTACCTGTTTCTCTACAGTCTTGTATCCCATACAGGAAAAGACGAGCACATTGCCGGCGGCAACGTCGAGATAAAAAGCGCCGTTTCCGTCCGTCATAGTGCCTGAGGCGGCCGCCCCGTTCTTCACGAAGACCACCACTCCCGGCAAGGGGACGGCAGCATTGTCCAGCACCACGCCCTTCAGCTCAAAGTTGCCGTTCTGGGCTGACAGACATAGAGCAGGTAGGAACATAGCCGCAACAAGAGCCGTCCAGAATGATTTCCGGATTGTCCCGTCAGGTTTCATCATCGGTTTCATCATCAGTTTCACACTCGGTTTCACATCCTTGCTATATCCAAGCCACACCGTCGGAATCAGTACCATAGGATTCGTGCCCTGCACTCGTACTGCCCTCCACAATGACTGCCTTCGGCTTTTGGGTCAACGTGCATTTGTCTATAAATCTGACTCCGGATGCATCCTGATGATACAGCGTCAAGACCACAGAGCGTCTCACTTCTGCTACATTCTCTGACAATTTGAACGAAAGCCTGTCCGTACCTATATATATATCCGTCACCCAGTCCACCTCAGGTTCCAGTTCCACCCTCAGATCCTGAGGAGCTTTGTTAGAGAAATAACCAAGTTCGAAGGCTCCTCCCGCAGCAGGGAAATAATCCTGAACGGGAGTCAGTCTCACTATGGGCGAGCCACTCACGGCCTCCTGATTGACACTCACCATCTTATACAAATCAGTACCTGAGAGACTGACCTTCAGATATACGAAGCGGAAATCGCCGCTGTTGGGTTCGAAATGCAGGACTATCTCCCCATTCCCCTCGCCCTGCCGGCCGGATGACAAGGAAACCCAATCCACTTCCTCTTCAAACTCTGCTGTCCACGCCCCGGAAGCAGACACGGAAAGGGTCTTGTCCCCTCCCGAAATATCTGCAGTGACGACAGTTGTATTCAGGCGCAGCCGGGGCAAATCCTGAGTCTGTTTGTTGCAAGAGAGCAGCAGCGCCACAGAGGCTACTGCCAGTATCCGGAAGATTTTCATTTTTGCTGTCATAATTTGTTCTGTACTGAGAACCTGTATTCGCATTTGTGGGTATATTTCTGTCCCGGCCTCAGGAAAGGGTTGGGAAATGAAGGCTTGTTGGGGGCATCCGGATAATTCTGGGTTTCAAAGGTAAAGGATGAATAACGCTCCAGCCTTTCTCCCTGCTTGCCCTTGTCAGCTCCCGAGAGCCACTGTCCGCTGTACAGCTGAAGCCCCGGCTGGTCAGAGAACACCCGCAGCATTATGCCGTTCTCGGAGCAATACAGGGAAGCGGCCTCACGGAAGCCCTCCCCTCGGATGCAATAATTATGGTCAAAACCCTGATTGGCATTCACAATGTGAGGGCAGGAACTTTCCACAGCATCCCTCACCTTGCGGGGGTCGCGGTAATCCATAGCCGTGCCCTCCACCTTTACGGGCTTTTCAAGCACATCAAGAGCGCGCGTGGCAATGAATTCATCGGCATTTACCCATAGAATCCAATCCAGACAAGTTCCCCGGCCGGCAAGATTGAAGAAAGGATGGTTGGAAAGGTTGACCGGAGTAAGCTTGTCCGTTGTTGCCGCATAATCTATGCTCCAGACTCCGTCAGAACTGAGGCTGTATGTCATCTCTATGTCCAGATTGCCAGGAAATCCGCCCTCCCCGTCAGCGTGAAGATAATGCAGGACAATGGACGAATCATTCACCGCCTTAACGTCCCACACAACAGAATCCAGTCCCCTGAAACCTCCGTGAAGCGTTCCCTTGCCGTTGTGGTTGGGTTCGAGGACATACCTGACCCCGTTCTTCCTATAACTTGCCCCTACGATGCGGTTTGCCACCGGACCTACGACAGAACCCAGAAACCTTTCCTTCCCATAGATATAGTCTTCAAGACAGGAATGTCCGAGCACCACGTCCACCATTTTGCCATCCCTGTCCGGAACAAACAGGCTCACGACCCGGCCGCCATAATTGCAGACCTGCATTTCATAGCGACCGGCTTTCAAGCGATACAGACCTACCTTCTTTCCTCCCAATTCCCTGTCAAAGCCGGATGAA
>JAEDMF010000096.1 GCA_016303175.1 Bacteroidales bacterium | reverse complement strand
AACGGTGGTGGCAGTGATGGTGGCAGTGCCTTCGGCTACGCCTTTTACCGTACCGTCGGTCACGGTTGCCACGGTTTCATTGTTCGAAGTCCAGGTTATGCTCTTATTGGCAGCATTAACAGGGGTAATCGTGGCGGTGAGAACTGCGCTGCGTCCTGCTTCTACACTGAGGGTGGTCTGGTCGAGACTGATGCCTGTAACGGCAATCTGGGCAATCTCGAAGTGTTCCTTCGCCCAAATATTGAGCTGTTTGTCTGTGTTGTAATAACCGGGCGTACAGGTCAGGTCACCATAAATGCCCTTATCGAAAGAAATAGAGGTGTTCTGCAGATATACGGCCATGGTGCTTGAACCCCGGGAGATGGAACCATTCCTGTTTGATGACGAAAGTGCCGAATCAAGTGTAACACCCTCTATCTTCACAAGTCGTGACGTATAGGCATCATAATTATCTATCAGTTCAGCCAGGGTCACTACCTTGGGAGCGGGAGCCTCTCCGAAAGTAATGGTGGGTTTCGTGGTGAGGGAGGTAATCTCCGCGATGCCGTTGTAGTTGTAGCCAGTACCTTCAACTTTACCTGAGATCACGTTGCCTGCTGTCAAGCCATGACCTCCTTTGCAATAATATAAAATACCTGCGCTTTCATCCTCAATGAAGGCATTGATGCCGTTCACATAAGTAACGACAGCACCTTCAAGTTCTGCCGCGAAGGCCACAGGGTCGGAGCTGGTGCCGGAAGCGAGGGCATTTTTTATCTGAGCTATAGTGGTAAACACCTCCTGTTTCTTCTCCATATTCACTGTGAAAGTGATTTTGTCACCTGCGGGGAAGCTGACAGTCGCACCCTCAGCAAAGTCCTTCTGATAGTCTGCAATGAAATTGCCGTTTTCGTCACAGGTAGTCGCAGTGATACGGAGAGAAGTGTTCTCAACCGGCAAGGTCCAGAAGGTTGCGGAAGCGTTCGCAACGTCATAGGATGCCGTTACTGAAATACGATTAGTGAGGTTATCATAACTGTCACTTGAACAAAGATATTCACCAGAGAGCTTCTTGCCGTCAAGAGTTTCGATTACAACCGTTTCCAAATAACCTGTTTCCAAGCCGTTCATCTCGAGACAAACCAAAGCAGAACGGCGTTCGAAACGGAGGGTCATAATGCCGTCAGAAGCCAAACTTGCGTCCACAACCTCCGAGACAAGCAGATCTGAACTACATTGATCATTATACATTTCATAGTCTGCTTGTTCGCTCTTAATCTGCCCATTGAGCACTGCCTGATACTTCGTTCCCTCGACGGGATCACCGGCAAATTCAGCAATGATGGACATTGTGCCGTCCTCGTTGAGATTGCCTATGACCTCTTTTGCTGCCTTGTATTCTCCGCCTATGATTTCATAAGCCATGAACTGATTCTCGTCAGCCTTTGTCCAGGAGAATTTCACCTTGCCGTCCTCTGTCACGGCAGAAGTCTTGGTCTGGGCAGGCTCCGCGATGAAGCTTACCTTGTGGGTAAGAGCGGAATCGGTGTTGCCTTCAACTTCTTTCTGGCAAGCAGTGAAGGAAAGGAGCGCAGCCGCAGCTGCAGCAAAAAAGTAAAGTTTTGTCTTCATACGTCTTTCCTCCTAATACAAATTGTCAATGATGATGTCGTTGCCGTCCGGGCCAGCCTGGCCGGGCAGACCATACTCAGGGCTTGCGCAAAGCATCCCGCTGAACGCAAAAAGTACCGTTGAATCCGGTGCTGTGTACTCTTGTTTCATATCAGTATTTATTTAACTTTTGTCAAAGGGGTAACAGTGGACTTCTGAATTTTATCGATGAGTATGGCAGGTGAGCCATTGTAGCTGAGATTTGCCATATTCACAAGGGTGAGCTTAAGCTTCTGAGAGGCGCTGACCGTTGCCTCGCTGCCGTTCATATCGGTCCATACGTCCTTGGCGGAGAGTTTTCCCGCCTCAAGCACTGCATTGCTTCTGGAAATGAGTTCCAGCCTGTCTGTAGAGCCGCTGTGGGATATGCGCGCAGAGCCCGATAGGGTGTGTGCCACACTGGTGGAAGTGGCGTCAAGGGTCAGTTTGGCCGAACCGTCAAGGTTGGTGGACACAGTGGCCATCTTGCCTTTGAGAGCCAGTTCAGCATTGTTTGAAGCCACTACATTGAGTTTGGAACATACTGCATCTATGTTGACAGAAGCCTTCTTGGAAGCATTCACGGAGAGTTCTGCGACATTGACGTTCAAAGGGCCGATCACTGAGGAACCGCCGCATTCGACGCTGAGGGCAGAACCTGGGCTGAAATTGGCCTTTCCTGCAATCCTGGCATTGCCGTCCAGGGTAATCTGACGGAAGTCGGCGCCGGAAGGTATAGTGACGGTGGCCCTGAGAACAGGAGCCTGAGCCCCCTTCTTGGAAAGTATCTTCTTGCCCTCGGAAGGAAGGGTCTTCTCATCCACATTGATATAAAGAATGGACCCCATCACGTATGCGCGGCAAAAGTCGGCTATTCTGGAGTCCACTTCAAGCACGGAGGTATAGGTCTCTCCTTCGGCAATGGTTACGGAGAAATTTCCGGCCACATTGAGTCCCACGAAGGAAGTGTAGTCCGATTTGCTTTTCATCAGCTCGGCCGCAGGCTCTGTCTGCTGGGCAAAAAGGCTGATTGACAGCAGCGCTGAGGCTGCAAGGGCGAAAACCTGTTTCATATTGTCGGAATTTAGCGTGTTATCTTTTTTCAAGTCTTTGTCTTACTGCCTCGAAAGCCATTATGGCCGAAGCAACTGATACGTTGAGCGAGCCGATTTGCCCCTGCTGGGGTATGCTTACGGTCTGGTCTGCCAAAGATAATATACTTTTTGAAATTCCAGTGCCTTCGCTGCCCATAATAATGGCGACAGGCCCGGTAAGGTCGGCCTCATACATTGACAAATCGGCCTTCTCGGAACTTGCCACTATTTTGAAGCCTGCCTGACGGAGGCTGTATATGGCAAGGCGGAGGTTGCTGACCTTGCAAGTGTCGATGCGCATAAGGGCGCCTGCAGAGGCTTTCACGGCTTCCGCATTTATGGCGGCACCTCCCTTGGCGGGAACTATTATGCCCTGTCCCCCGGCCACTTCAAGGCTGCGCGCTATGGCTCCAAGGTTTCTCACGTCGCTGACCCCGTCTAATATCATCACAAGGGGAGTCAAGGTGCGGCCGAGGGCGTTGTCTATGAATTGGTCTATGTCCACATAGTCAATACGGGCAACAAGGGCCATCACACCCTGGTGCGACCCACGGCATTTGCGGTCCAGAACCTCGCCCGGAACGAACTGGTAGGGTAATTCATTTTCCGTGAGCAGTTGCATCAGTTCGCGGAACTGGCTGCCTTCGAGACCCTTCTTGAGCAACACCTTGTCGAATTTGCGGCCGGCGCGGACTGCTTCGAGCACGGGGTGCATTCCGTAAAGATATTGCGTCTTTTCTTCCTGATGTTTATCTTCCATTGTCTTATCGATAGTTGTGCATCTTGCGAAGCTTGAGTTCTACAATTTATTCAAAAGTTCTTCCCATTGGGCAGTGCGGGCGTCCAGGATGCTCTTGCAATCAAGGTAAGCGTCCGTCAGTTTCATTATGTCGTCCTCCGGCGTGGGTTCGGTAAGTCGAGCCTCTATGGACTTAAGCTCGGCTTCCTTCGCCTCAATCTCCTTCTCAAGTTTGTCTATCTGCTGGCGCAGCTTGCGCTCTTCCTTCGATACAAAGGTAGGGTGTGCCTTGGTATCGGCCGTGCCCCTTGCAGCCTCAATGCCGCGGTTATCCGTCTGCGTGGATGCAAGCTCCCTGCCCTTGGCTTGAATGTCTCCGCCGGCCTGAGACTTTTCCTTCGCCTCAATGGAGTTGTTGTTCCCTGCTTTGGCGGCAGCACCTCCTTTAGCGGCAGAAGAGGCAGCACTTCCCTTGGCAGCGCCGGCATCAACCTTATCCTCCTTCCTCTCCAACTCAGAGAGACTCTCCAACTTTCTCCTGTACAAATAGTCAGCCAAAGAGCCCAGATGCTCCTTGACCTTCCCGTCCCGGAATTCGTATATTTTGTCCACGAGCCCATCGAGAAAATCCCTATCGTGGCTTACAACCACAAGAGTGCCGTCATAAGCCTGAAGAGCCTGCTTGAGCACATCCTTGCTGCGTATGTCCATATGGTTGGTGGGTTCGTCCAAAGCCAGCAGGTTGTAGGGTTTGAGCATCAGTTTGGCCATTGCAAGCCTCGCCCTCTCTCCTCCGCTCAGCACCGACACCGGCTTGTCTATGTCCTCTCCCTTGAAAAGAAAGGCAGCAAGTATGTCCCTCAACTTTGTCCTTATGTCCCCCACAGCAATGTCGTCAAGTGTGGCAAACACTGTCTTTTTCTTGTCCAGCACATCTTCCTGATTCTGCTCGTAGTAGCCTATCGCCACATTATGCCCGAGCGCCGAAGTTCCCGACAAGGGGTCCAACTCCTTGTTGATGACCCTCATAAGCGTGGTCTTGCCCTCTCCGTTGCGGCCCACGAGCGCCACCTTCTCTCCCCTGCGGATTTCGATGTCAGCGTGGGAGAATACGACTTTGCCGGGATAGCCGACGGTCAGGTCGCTGCCCTTATATACAACATCTCCGCTGCGGGGTGCCGGCGGAAATTTAACGTTAAGCCTGCTGCGGTCTTCCAAGTCCACCTCTATCCTGTCCAACTTCTCCAGGGCCTTCACGCGGGACTGCACCTGATTGGACTTGGTGGGCTTGTAGCGGAACTTCTCTATAAATGCCTCGGTCTTCTCTATCATCCTCTGCTGATTCTCAAAGGCCGCTCTCTGCTGCTCCATCCTTTCCGCCCTGAGTTCCAAGTACTTGGAATAGGGCACCTTATAGTCGTGGATGTGGCCGAGCATAATCTCCACCGTGCGATTTGTCACGGTATCAAGAAACTTGCGATCGTGGGAAATGACCACAATGGACGATCTGCAGAGGGCCAAATAGCTTTCGAGCCATTCTATACTCTCAATGTCGAGGTGGTTGGTGGGCTCGTCCAGCAGCAGCACGTCGGGGTTGCGCAAAAGTATCTTGGCAAGTTCTATGCGCATGTTCCAGCCTTGTGAAAAGGTCTCGGTGGGGCGTTCCAACTCGTCCTCGCGGAAGCCCAGACCACAAAGAGTACGCACGGCCTGTACGCGGGGCTGCTCGGAATGCATCATTGAAAGAGAGTCGCCAAGCTCATTCATCCTCACCATAAGACGATGATATTCACGGCTTTCATAGTCTGTGCGGGAGGCGAGGGCTGCGCTTACCCTGTCCATCTCGCGCTCGGTCTCGTGAAATTCCTCGAAGGCGCTCAGGGTTTCTTCTATGACCGATTTTCCGCGATGATGTTCCATAATCTGGGGCAGATAGCCTATGCGGCAACCGGCCGGCTTGCTTATCTGACCGGAGGTCGGAGACTGCAGGGAGCATATCAGTTTCAGGAGCGTGCTCTTCCCGGCGCCGTTCTTGCCGACAAGGCCTATGCGGTCCGTCTCGCTGATATGGAGGTTAATATTGTCCAACAGTGTGAAACCCCCGTAATCTACTGTCAGATTGGTTATGGAAATCAAGGCTATTAAAGAAAATGCAGATATTTGATTACAAATTCAAATTTCGAGTGCAAAGATACTATAAATATGATTATTTTTGCTATCTATTTGGTTAAAGACAGATAAATGAAAAAAAGGATTTTATTTCTGGTCGTGATGGCCGCACTAGCTTTCAATTGTACCAAACCGGAGCCGCTTCCCGGAGGGGATGACACGGAGAACCCCGGAGGAGAAGACACGGAGAATCCGGGCGGAGAAGACACGGAGAACCCCGGAGGGGATGACAAACCGGAGGACGGGGTCACTACCCTTGCCGCGCTGGGCAGCAAGGCCAAAGCCACGGAGGCAGCATTCGACGTTACCGTCAAGGATGTCGTGGTAAGCTGCGTTTACAACAACTACGCCTATCTGGAAGATGCCAGCGGGGCAATTCTGGTCTATATGAAGAACCACGGATTGAGTGAGGGCGAACTGATAAACGGCAGCATCAGCGGCACTTTCAAACTCTACAATGGCAAATATTCCGACGTTCTTGAGGGAGAATTGAGCTACCCTGAAATCACCGCACTTGACCTGAGCAAGGCCACGGTAAGCAGCGGAGCCACCATCCCCTGCACGGAAGTGACCCTCGACCAGCTCAACAGAAACATTGAGGCCTGGTGCAGCCGCAGGGTAATTATCAAGGGCATAACGGTGGCACAAGGTGTTTCCTCTTCTTCAAAAGAAGGTTCCATCATGCAGGGCATCCAGAGTTTCTCCATTT
>JAEDMF010000095.1 GCA_016303175.1 Bacteroidales bacterium | reverse complement strand
TCTGACCTCGAAAATCTAATTCAAATCTGACGCAACTTATTTTTTTCATATTACTGGAAATGACCAAAAAAACGACAAAATGGCCCATCGGGATGGCTTCCCTGCTGTCCTGTGGCACCGCCTTGGCACAAAACGCTTCAAATCCCAACATTGTTTTTGTTTTTCCTGACCAGTTCCGCAACTGCTCGATGGAGTTCTGGAACGACGCCGCCTATGCAGACAAGGTCAGGTGGAAGGCTGACCCTGCCATCACACCTCGCCTGAGGGAATTTGCCGGTCAGAGCGTGGTGTTGTCAAATGCTGTCAGCAACTGCCCCATCAGCAGCCCCTACAGAGGAATTTTCCTGACGGGAATGTATCCTGAGCGCAGCGGCATACAGAGTAACTGCATGAGTCTCAGGCCGACTTGTAGTCTGGCTCCCGATGCGGAGTGCATCTCCGACGTACTGCATGCCAATGGTTATGAATGTGCTTACATAGGAAAGTTCCACGCCCAGTTCCCCACGCCCAACAACCCCCAGAAGGCAGGCACTTATGTGGAGGAAAGATGGCCCGCGTGGGATGCCTACACTGAGCCCCATCAGCGCCACGGCTTTGACTGGTGGTATTCCTACGGTACCTTTGACGAGCACTTCAATCCCCATTACTGGGACAACGATGGCAGACGCACCGACCCTCATGAGTTTTCTGTAAAGCACGAGGTGGACAAGGCAATAGAGTTCCTGCAGGGGAGGGATGATAAGACTCGCCCTTTCTTCCTTTGCCTCGGCATGAACCCGCCCCACAGCCCCTATTCTAACGAAGGAGACTGCAATGCCTGCGACCTTGACCTTTATAGAAACAAGAGCCTTAAGGAACTGTATGTCCGGGAAAATGCAGACACCACGATGGAAAAAGCGCCGTCGATGCGCTATTATCTCGCAAATGTCACTGCCGTGGACAGGGAGTTTGGAAGGCTTATGGACTACCTTAGGGAGGCGGCTCTGGATGAAAATACCATAGTTGTCTTCACTTCAGACCACGGTGAAACTATGTGCAGTCACGGTGTTCAGGACCCTAAGAATTCCATCTGGACAGAGGCTTTCAATGTGCCGTTCATTATCCGTTATCCCCGTGTGCTTGAGCATAGGACGGATGATATGTTGCTGAGTACCATAGATATAATGCCTACGCTCCTTTCACTTGCCGGCCTTGCTGACAAGGTGCCCGCGACTGCGGAGGGAAGAGATCTGGCTCCGGCTCTCAGGGGAGAGAAGCCCTCCGGAGTGGATTGCGCCCTTTATATCAGGAATCTCAACGGAGAGCCTGACCCTGACGGTATGATACGCAAATATTTTCCTCAGGCGAGGGGTATAAAGACGGAGCGTTACACTTTTGAAGTGAGCATCAAAAGGGATGGCAGCCTTGCCGGAATGAAGCTTTTTGACGACTGGTCCGACCCTTATCAGCTGCATTCCTTGAAAAGGAGCTCAAACAAGGCCCTTTACCGCAGTATGTTGGCTAAACTTCGGGACAAATTGCGTGAGAGCAATGATGTCTGGTACCGGGAGTCCATACTTGACAAAATAGCAGCCAGCCTGTAGGTCATTTGCTCTTCTCCAGCAGGGAGGGACGAAGGCGTGCGGTGCGTTCCAACGCCTGTTCGTCCTGCCAGGCCTTGATTTTCTTGGGGTCTCCGCAGAGCAAGACCTCCGGCACATCCCAGCCGTTGAAAGAAGCCGGACGGGTATAGACAGGCGGTGAAAGCAAATCGTCCTGAAATGAATCCGAAAGAGCCGAGGTTTCGTCCGTCAGAGCCCCGGGCAGCAGTCTTACTATAGCATCCACCACGACTGCGGCGGGAATTTCACCCCCGCTGAGCACATAATCCCCTATGGTAATCTCCTTAGTGACAAGGTGCTCGCGAATGCGGTGGTCAATACCTTTGTAATGACCGCATAGGATGATGATGTTCTGCTTGAGCGACAGCTCGTTGGCCATTCCCTGGCTCAACTGTTCTCCATCAGGAGTCATAAATATGACCTCGTCGTAGTCCCTTTCTTTTCGCAAGCCATTGATGCAGTTGAATATGGGCTCGACCATCATTACCATTCCTGCATCTCCGCCGTAACTGTAATCGTCCACATTCTTGCGCGGTCCAAGCCCGTATTCCCGAAGGTCGTGGATTACGATTTCCACCAGGCCTTTGTTTTTAGCTCTTTGAACTATAGAGTGGTTGAGGGGGCTTTCAAGCAACTGCGGTACGACGGTTATAATATCGATTCTCATTTTGGGTTTATTTTATTGCCAGGGAGTGCAAAAATAGGACTTTTTCCGCAAATGTTTTGTATATTTGCAGTTTAATAACAGATAATTATGAACTTACGAAACTTGAGTAGATAGATTATGGAAGAAAATAAAATCGCCGAGGTCCAGCCTCAGCAGGAAACGGCTCCCGCTGTTCAGGAAGCAGCTCCCGCCACTCAGGAAACGGCTCCCGCTCTTCAGGAAGCAGCTCCTGCCACTCAGGAAACGGCTCCCGTTGTTCCTGATTACTCCGGAAAGTCCCTTCTGGAGCTTTCGCAGTTGTTCTGCGAGTTTGCTGCCAGCGCGGACAGACTCCAGAGAGCAAAAGAAGGAGAGGCTATCAAATCGGCATTCTATAAGGTGCTGCTCAAGGAGAAGGAGAAGGTGGAGGAGAGCGCGCTTGACAGTTTGAACAGCGTGGAGGAGAATTTCAAAGCCCTGTATGCTTCCTATAAAAAAGAGCGTGCGGACTACAACAGGCAGGTAGAGGCCGAGAAAGAGGCCAACCTCAAGGCCAAGCTCGCTGTCGTGGATGAACTCAAGGAGCTTCTGGAGAAGGATGAGGATATCGCCGCCACAATGCCGGCTTTCAGGGCCATTCAGACCCGCTGGCGTGAAATCGGCCCCGTGCCCGTGCAGAATTTCAGGGATTTGAACAATACCTACCAGCTCTATGTTGAGCAATTTTATGACAAATTGAGCATCAATCGTGAGCTTCGTGACCTCGATTTCAAGAAGAACCTCGAACTCAAGACGGCTCTCTGTGAGGCTGCCGAGAAGCTGGCGGAAAACGAGAAGGTTGTGGATGCGTTCAACGAGTTGCAGAGATTGCACGATAGTTGGAAGGACCTCGGACCGGTTGCAAAGCAGTACCGCGAGGAGATTTGGGAGCGTTTCAAGGCTGCTACCGCAGTGGTCAACAAGAAGCATCAGGCATATTTCGAGGAACTGAAACAGAGCCAGCGAGCCAACTTGGAAGCCAAGGAGGCCCTTTGTGCCAAGGTAGAAGCCATTGCCGACGCAGAGGTGTCCGACTCCCGGGAATGGAACAGCCTCAGCAAGGAAATCGAAGATATACAAGCCCAGTGGCGCAAAATTGGTTTTGCCACCAAGAAGGACAACCAGAAGATTTACGATCGTTTCCGTGCCGCCTGCGACAAGTTCTATGCCCGCAAGAGAGAATTCTATGGTGGTGTGAAGGAGGAACTTGAAGAAAACCTGCGCAAGAAAATCGAACTTTGCGAGCTTGCTGAACAACTTAAGGCATCCACTGAATGGAAGAAGGCTACGGACCAGTTTATAGACCTTCAACGCAAGTGGAAGGAGATAGGCAGTGTACCCCGCAAGAAGTCCGATGCCGTGTGGAAGCGTTTCCGTGCTGCCTGCGACGAATTCTTCGAGGCCAAGGAAAAGGCCATGAAGGAGGTCAGGAGCCGTTTTGCCAAGCCTATGCGCAAGGCTGAGTCCGAGAAGGACCGTCTTGTGGCCAAGTATCGCGCCCTAGAGCAGGAGCTTGCCACTAAGGAAAACAATATTCTGTTCTTTGCCGGAGCGGCCGGCAATGCCCTTGTTGAGACTATGCGCAAGAGCATTGATGCTGCCAAGGAGGAACTTGCGGCCCTGAGGGAAAAAATTGCCGCCTTGGAGGCACGCGACAACGAGGCTCACGACAACGAGGCTCACGGCAACGAATAGGAAGATATTTACCCGAATTGTCTGATGGATAAAAATTCGATTATAGGACTGGTCCTCATTGGAGCCCTGCTTTTCGGCTTCTCGTGGTACCAGTCAAACAATTTCAAGAAACAGCAGGCCGCAGTTCAGGCCTATAATGATTCCCTCGCAAGGGAACAAGTCATCAATATGGCGATGGACTCCCTCAAACTTATGCAGGGAGAAGATCTTTCCGGAACAGATGTGAAGGTACAGGGAGCTCCGGTTGCCCTTGCCTACAAGGATGCCGGTCTGTGCCGTGCTTCCGAAGCTGTTGAGCAGCAGATTGTCCTGAACAACAGCAAGGTGGAGATTGTAATGACCAACCGCGGCGCCCAGCCCCTGTCAGTACGTTTGAAGGATTTCAAGGCCTACGGCGCCGATTCTCTGATGCTCGTCAAGGAAGGTGCCAGCGATTTCAACCTCAACATCTACGCCGGCGAGTCCATCAATACCAGGGACTTCTGCTTCGATGTGGTGCAGGCCAACGACAGCTCCGTTGTGATGCGACTGAACTTCGACGGAGGCGCCTATATAGAGCAGGCCTACACTCTCCCCGAGGATTCGTATATGTTGCACAATGAGTTGAGTTTCAATGGTATGTCCTCCATTATTCCTCGTAATGTGTCGATGTTTGATGTGGACTGGAAGCTCACAATCCCTCGTTTGGAGAAAGGCTACAAGAACGAGAAGCAGTATTCCAAGATGTCGGTGCTCTGCGCTGACGAGAATATGCCTGAATTGGTCGGCAAAAATGGCAAGAACGATAGCAAACGCTACGATACGAAGCTCGAGTGGTTCGGTTTTAACCAGCAATTCTTCAGCGCTTTTCTTACTGCCGGCAAGGGTTTCTCCTCGGGTGATTTTTCCATAAAGTTTGCCGATGAGAAGAATGACGAAGGCAATCTGATGACCTGCACGGCGGCTCTCCGCAGCGAAATGGACGGTGCTGACGGCAGCTACGGTTTCGACTTTTATTTCGGTCCGAACAATTACCGCATACTTCGCTCCTATGACAGGCATTACGATAAGGTGATTACCATAGGCGGGCGCGTGATAGGTTTGATTACCCGTTACGTGATTATTCCCTGCTTCGAGTTCCTCGGCAAGTTCATTCACAACTACGGCATCATTATTCTGCTGATGACTTTGCTCATCAAGATTGTCATCTCGCCCCTGACCATCAAATCCTATATGTCTTCGGCCAAGATGAATGCAATCAAGCCCGAGGTTGATAAGATTAATGAGAAGTATCCCAAGGCTGCGAGCGACCAGGCTCAGGCCCTGAAGAAACAGCAGGCCACGATGGCTCTCTACAAGCAGGCAGGCATCAATCCTGCGGGCGGCTGTCTGCCCATGCTCCTGCAGTTCCCTGTGCTATGGGCCATGTTCCGCTTCTTCCCTGCTTCTATCGAGCTCCGTCAGCAGCGTTTCCTTTGGGCCGATGACCTCAGTGCATACGATTCCATACTCGACTTCGGCTTCAGCATCCTGGGTATGGACCACCTCAGCCTCTTTGCTCTACTGATGGCCGTCTCTATGTTCTTCTATTCTATGATGACAATGCCTAAGACGACAGACCCCCAGATGGCCCCGATGCGTTTTATGAGCTTGTACATCATGCCTGTTATGATGTTCTTCATCTGCAACAGTCTCTCTGCCGGTCTGAGTTACTACTATCTGTTGAGCAACCTTATTACTATGCTTCAGACCTTCGTCATCCGCAAGTGGATTGTAAAGCCCGAAAAGTTGATGAAGCAGATTGAGGAGAACCGCCGCAAGCCCGTTGTCAAGAGCAAATGGCAGCAGCGTCTCGAAGCCGCCCAGAAGATGGCTGAGGCCCAGCAGCGCGCTGCAAGAAGATAAGGGCGCTTTGCGTGAATATAATCTTCGGCACTGCTTGCAGTTACAAAAATTTTATCTATCTTTGCAGTCCTTTCGGGAGGCCCCGGGAGGACTGTATTTTTTTATTAACCCCAAAAAACCTTTTGCATTATGGCAGAGTATCTCAACGCCGAGAAAAAGCAAGAGATTTTTGCGAAGTACGGGAAGTCTAATACAGACACCGGCTCTCCAGAGAGTCAAGTTGCTTTATTTTCCTACCGTATCGCTCACCTTACCGAGCACCTTAAATCCAACAAGAAGGATCACGGCACACGCCGCGCACTTCTGAAGCTCGTAGGTAAACGTCGTTCAGTTCTTGATTACCTCAGGGAGACCGACATCGAGAGATACAGAAATATCGTTAAGGAGCTTGGTCTCCGTCGATAAACGGAATACAAAAAGGGGAGGGCATTTGGCGTGAAGCCTTGCTGTCCCCTTTTTAGTAATCCTCAAAAAATAATCTGCATCATCTTTGAAAATCTTTTCGGTCCATATTTCCTCCCTCATCAGTCACA
>JAEDMF010000094.1 GCA_016303175.1 Bacteroidales bacterium | reverse complement strand
TAGGCAGCATTGCATACAGACGCCCAGAGGATGGCATTTATGTCGTTCCGATAGGCTGTCTGAAACCTTAGGAATCGTCCTTCCTGGCAGATTCCCTTCCTCATGCATATCACAAAAAGACAAATTTTAAAAGAAGTTTGTTTGGCGGCTGAGAATAGTTATCTTTGCGCTGACTTGTTCTGCTCTAGATCCGACTTGTCAAACTATGAAACTATTCGAAAATCATAATATGAAACGTATTTTGTCCTTTGTTCTAATGGCTGTAATCGCCATTTTAGTAGTACTTTCCTGTAAGCGGGAGCCGGCGCAATTGGTGCCCGTAACTGCTGATGTTTCAGATATTAAGTGTAATTCGGCAGTAATCTCCGGCAATTTGACAGTTCAGTCAGAGGGCAATTTCAGCAGGTCAGCGGTGTTGTATTATAGTAATACAGAGAATACTGTGGAGGGCTTGAAGTCCAATGGTTCAAGCAAGACTTTGACCTTGGGTGCAGATGGTTTTTACAGCGAGACTCTCTCTTCATTGTCTTCTTCCACTTCATACAATTTCGTAGTTGTCGCAAAGGTTGATGATGTGGAGTTTGTATCAGCAATAGGAAATTTTACAACACCTGCGCCACCTGAACCATCACCGGTTGATCTTGGTCTGTCTGTAAAGTGGGCTTCCTTCAATCTCGGTGCATCCAAACCGACGGAGTACGGGGGTTATTACCAATGGGCTGGAACAAAGAATGTTTCAGATACAAGTATTAGCCTTGAATGGACCAATTGTCCTTATTTTACAAGGTCAGATCGATACCTTAAGTACAATACATTGCCTTTTTATGGTACGGTAGATAATAAGACCGTTCTTGAGGCAATGGATGATGCGGCTGCTGTCGCCCTTGGCGGGAGTTGGCGTTTGCCTACGTATGAAGAGTGGGGGGAATTGTGTAATACTGACAATTGTTTCTGGACTTGGACAACCATCGATGGAGTCAATGGTTTCAAAGTCCAGTCAAAGAAGTCCGGTTATACAAATAATTGGATTTTCCTTCCTGCTGCCGGTTTACGGAGCTACGACTATCTGTACGATGCCGAGTCCTACGGCTACTATTGGTCTTCGTCCCTCGATACGGACAGTCCGGACTACGCGTACAACATGCGCTTCGATTCAGGCAATGTCAGCAGGCACGACTACTTCCGGCACGTCGGCCAATCCGTCCGTCCCGTCTCAAAATAATAAAAAAGGGGGACTCGCACAGCATCAGGCGATTTGCCTGAAACATTCGGACTGCTATCCATGCCGCGGTGCAGAAGCGCTTATTCCGTCAGGAAGTTCTCGGGATGCTTGCCTTTGACCCCTAATTCCTTGTAAATCTGCTGGATGCGGTCCGTGTCCTTGCGGGCGTCGTCTGTCAATTCAACTTCGGAGTGTATGCCGACACGTTTGCGTCCCCAATCGACGTAGGTGATGAAAACAGGTATTTTGACTTCTCTTGCAATGACGTGATAACCGGTTTTCCATTTGCGTATGGGCTTCCGTGTGCCTTCGGGGCACATTGCCAGGTGGAAAGGTTTGTCACTGGATTCCATTTCGCGAATGATGCTCAATACGGTGTGGCGGGCATTCTTGCGGTCCACGGGAAAGGCGCCCATTGCTCTGAGTATCAACCCGAGAGGAAAAAAGAACATCTCTTTCTTGACCATAATCCGGAGCTTTCCTCCTCCGCTGCGATAATACAAGTAGCCGATGATGAAATCCCAGAGGCTGGTGTGCGGCGCTTCCAGAAAAATGCAGTTTTTCACCGGTGCGGGAGGATTGCCCACTATGGTCCAACCCATCTTCTCAAGAAGGAATTTTGCAGTTGATGGTCTCATTTTATATTTTCTTTCCAGAGATATATTTTGTCTCCACGTCTGGGATGGTATTGCTCTCCACCCTCCAGAGGCACGCGGATGGAAATTACGGAGCCTTTGGGGGCAAAGTCCACATCTTTCTCGTCAAGGCGCAGGCTGTCGACAGCAAACTGATTGACGCCCGACGTGGCTCCTATTATCATCACTTCATCGCCCTTGTGCAAATCGTTGCTTTCGAGGCTCACCTCGGCTACCGACAGTTTGCCGAACCAATTGGTGATGCGACCCAGATTGACCTTTACTTTGGTCGCTTGGGAGCCATAGACATTACTCCATTCTCCCAGCCTTGCACCTTGGTAATAACCGTCCCAAAAACCGCGGTTGAACACTTCCGAAAGTGAATTCTTCAGTTTTGCCGCCAGGGCTGGATTGTACTTTCCTTCCGATACGGCCTGCGCGGCCTCCTTGTAGCAGGATACCGTGCGAGCCACATATTCTGCACTGCGCGCCCTACCTTCTATCTTGAACACACGCACGCCCGCATCGGTGATTTTGTCCATAAATTCTATGGTACACAAATCTTTGGGAGACATTATGTACTTGTTGTCAATCTCCAGCTCGTTCCCCGTCTCTATGTCCGTAACCCTATAGCCCCTTCGGCATATCTGGTAGCAGGACCCCCGGTTGGCCGACGCCCCATACTCGTGCAGGGAAAGGTAGCATTTGCCGGAAATTGCCATGCACAGCGCTCCGTGGGCGAACATTTCTATGCGGACAAGTTCTCCCGACGGGCCACAGATGCGTTCGTCTGCAATCCTCTTGTGAATTTCACTGACCTGTTTCAAGTCCAGTTCCCTCGCCAGCACTACAACATCGGCAAACTGTGCGTAGAAGCGCAGAGCCTCCACATTGGATATGCTAAGTTGGGTGGATATGTGCACCTCCATCCCTATGCTGCGGGCGTAGATAATGGCGGCCATATCAGAGGCTATGACTGCATCCACTCCTGCTTTGCGGGCGGCATCAAGAGTAAGCCGCATTTGTTCCAGCTCACTCTGATACAGGGCAATATTCAGGGTAAGATAGCTTTTTACAGAGGCTTCCCGGCAGATGCGTACTATCTCAGGCAGGTCCTCCATCGAGAAGTTGTTGGCCGAATGGGAGCGCATATTGAGTTTCTCCACCCCGAAATAAACGCTGTCCGCGCCGGACTGGATGGCGGCCGTAAGACATTCAAAATTGCCTGCCGGGGCCATTATTTCCAGCCTCTCTGCTTCACCCTTAGCTGTATCGTGCCTTTGTTCCAGCCTCTCTGCTCCAGCCTCAGCTGTGCCGCATCTTTGTTCAAGTTTGGTCTCAGTCCTACCGTGACCTTGTCCTGTCATATTTCCACCCAAGTTTTGCAAGTGTTTTATATATGTTCCGTGCCCTTTCATTTCACGCGGCCGGCAAGAGAAGCCGCATACCGAAGCAGTATTTCGCTTTTCAGACGGCTCAATCCCAATTCTGCCACATAAGCCTCAGCGCTGGCTTGATAAGCCCTGATTGCCTCTTTTGCGTGCTCCTGCACTCCCAGTTTGCGATACAAGGCCGTGACTGCCTCTATCTTGGCCGCTGCCTGCTCCTGATTTCCGCCGGGCAGGGCAATGGCTTGCGAAACCGCTTCGTGGTCCAATTCCATAGCCTTTATAAGCAGCCAGGTCTTCTTGTCCTGGAGAATATCACCGCCTATGGCCTTGCCGAACACTTTCTCGTCGCCGAAGGTATCCAGATAGTCATCCGTAATCTGGAAAGCCAGTCCGAGGTCGTATCCGAACTTGTACAACAGTTCGCTGTCCTTTTCGGACGCCCCTCCAATCACGGCTCCTATTTGGGCGGCGCAGGCAATCAAGCAGGAAGTCTTGAGCCCTATCATACGGATGTATTCCTCCATACTGACCCGGGAGGCATTTTCGAACTCCATATCGTACTGCTGCCCCTCGCACACGCCAGCGGCCATTGCGTTGAACAACTCCAGCACCTTGGGCAGAGCCTTGGGATTGACCTTGGCCAGACGCCTGTAACTGTCGATGTTCATCACGTCTCCGCAGAGTATGGCAGTGTTGTTGTCCCATTTCTTCCATACGGTATCCACCCCTCTGCGCTTGCTTGCATTGTCCATTATATCATCGTGGATAAGGGTGAAGCTGTGAAATACCTCCAGCGCTTCGGCCGCATCCAGAATGCCGTCTCCGAATTCGTCCCTATACAGGCTGAAGGTCGTAAGGGCAAGTCTCGGCCGTATCCTCTTGCCTCCGATTGCCATCATATAGCGGAGGGGGTCGTACAGTCCTGCGGGCTCGTCGGTGAAACTTATGTTGTCGAACAGCGCTTTTACTGTGCTTTCAATGGTGCTTTCGCTAATCATTACAGTCTTTCTTTTATATTGTATTCATTGCGCCTCGTTGAGTTGCGGGACACCATTTCGCAGATGAAACCGGTGCAGAAGAACATACAGCCGATTACCACCATTACCAGCGACAGATAGAAGAGGGGTTGGTTCGTTATGTGCCTGAAACTCAGACCTTGAGCCTGGTAAATGAGCTTGCGTATTATTATCCATAGGGCCATGATGCCGCCGGCAAGGAAGGTCAGCAGACCGGTAGCCCCGAAAAAGTGCATAGGCTTTTTGCTGAATTTGCCGAGAAACCACAGACTCATAAGGTCGAGGAAGCCGTGCACGAAGCGGTCCAGCCCGAATTTGCTCTTGCCGTACTTGCGCTTCTGGTGGTGAACGGGCATTTCAGTGATGCGGGTGTAGCCGGCATTCTTGGCAAGGTAGGGGATATAGCGGTGCATGTCTCCATACACTTCTATGGCCTTAACTACTTCATTTTTGTATGCTTTCAGTCCGCAGTTCATATCGTGCAGTTTCAGACCGGTCACCTTGCGCGCGGTGGCATTGTACAGTTTCGAGGGCAGATTTTTGGTGAGTTTGTTGTCCTTGCGGTGCTGTTTCCAGCCGCTGACAAGGTCCCAACCCTCTTCCGTTATCATACGGTACAACTCCGGTATTTCCTCGGGGCTGTCCTGCAGGTCGGCATCCATCGTCACCACTACCTTGCCTTTGGCAGTGCGGAAGCCCTCGTACAGTGCGGCGGACTTGCCGTAGTTGCGGCGGAAGCGTATCCCACGGACATCAGGGTTTTCCCGCGCGAAGGAAAGTATGCAGTCCCAGGAACCATCGGTGCTTCCGTCATCCACGAAAATCAACTCATAGTTGCGCCCCTCGAGCGAGCGACGTATCCAGTCGTAGAGTTCCGGCAGAGATTCCTTCTCGTTGAACAGGCAGATTATGATTGACAGGTCGTATTTGTATTCCATTGGCTCTTCTCCTATTCTTCCTCTTCCTCGTCATCTTCTTCCATAGCCGCATTCGAACATACGGAGGGAGCCATTATGGCTGACAGAATCCAGCCTATGACAAAGCAGTAAACAAGTGTATATCCGAATATCAGGCGCGGAAAATTGGCCTCCATAGCCTCCAAGGCCGTTCTGGAATTAGCGTCAAGAAGGTTGCCGTAAACGCTCTTAGCCACCTCGAACACCTGCGTTGTGATTTCGGGATGATAGGTATAGAATACCATTGAGACTCCGGCAAATACCGCGGCGGAAAGAAAGGCCGCAAGGGTGCCGCTCTGGCGAACGTCTCTGACGAGGGCATTCGGATAGTCTGTCTTGAATTTCTTCAGGAACAGGTGCAAAACCTTGATGCAGGCCACTATCTTAACCACTTGGAGAACCAAGGTTACAGCCGTGGCCCAGCCGCTTTTGAACTGGGACAGACCATATTCCGCAAGCAAGTAGGCAATGCTGATGCTGGCGAGAACCAGTCCGGCTATGCCTGCCGCATGCCATTTTTCCTTGAAACTTACTTTAGCGTTCATAATAATTTAGTTTCATAAATTGAGCACAAATATACGAAATTATTCGTACCTTTGTGCGCTTTGTGCAATGGGGCACAGGGCATAAAACAGAAAAACGGACAAGCTATGGCTTATATCAAATATCCTGACGGAACAAACAAACCCTTTGATTGGGAGAATGACGAGTGTAAGCGTGTGTTCTGGCACAGCAGCTCGCATCTTATGGCTCAGGCCCTGGAGGCCCTGTATCCCGGAGTCAAGTTCGGCATCGGCCCTGCCGTCGAGAATGGCTTCTATTATGATGTGGATCTTGGAGGACGCACTCTCACCGAGGCTGATTTGGCCGCAATTGAGAAGAAGATGATCGAGTTCGCCAAGACCAAGGAGAGTTTCGAGTGCAGGATGGTGCCCAAGGAAGAGGCGCTCAAAACCTTCAAGGAGAAGGGCGACGAGTATAAGGTGGAACTCATCAGCGAGTTGGAGGACGGCAAAATTTCGTTCTACACCAACGGCAGCTTCACCGACCTTTGCCGCGGTCCCCACATTTCCGATACCTCCATTATCAAGGCAGTGAAACTCACCTCCATTGCCGGAGCATACTGGAGAGGTGATGACAGCCGCCAGCAGCTTACCCGTATTTACGGAATCACCTTCCCCAAGGCTTCCATGCTGGAGGAGTACCTCAAACTGCTGGAGGAGGCCAAGAAGCGTGACCACCGTCT
>JAEDMF010000093.1 GCA_016303175.1 Bacteroidales bacterium | reverse complement strand
TGGAGCCGTCGTTTACCTCAAGGACAAGCCCACTGTGGGGACGAGCTCGGACAAGTACGGCAATTTCGAACTCAAGGGCATACCGGCAGGACGCCAGGTCATCATTGTGACTATGCTCGGAATGAACGAGGTCGAGCTTGTATATACGGGTCAGGAGTCGGCTATGGTTACTCTTGAAGAGGAGGCAACCAGCCTGGAGAATGTCGTCGTGACAGGTATAGTGACCCGCCACAAGAACAGCTTCACGGGTTCCGCATCCACCTTCTCGGGGGCGGAGCTCAAGAAAATCGGCACCTCCAACATACTCCAGAGCCTCCAGACTCTTGAGCCTGCGATGACCATAGTCCAGAACAACCTCAGAGGTTCCGACCCCAACACTATGCCCGATTTGGAAATACGAGGTAAAACCAGCATTGTGGGCGAGGTGGGCTCCGATTATGAAAATGTCCCCAACCAGCCTCTTTTCATACTCGACGGAATGGAGGTGGACATAGCCACCATAATGAACCTCAGCATAGACAGAATCAAGAGTGTCACCACGTTGAAGGATGCAGCCTCCACG
Organism: Bacteroidales bacterium; assembly: GCA_016303175.1. GTDB lineage: Bacteria > Bacteroidota > Bacteroidia > Bacteroidales > UBA932 > Cryptobacteroides. The sequence goes on along the minus strand of JAEDMF010000093.1, from coordinate 5,965 downwards.
GCCATATACGGTTCCAAGGCCGCCAACGGTGTCATAGTGGTGGAGACCATACCTCCCGAGCCCGGCCAGCTGAGGGTGAGCTACAGCGGCAATTTCGGAGTGCAGATTCCGGATTTGAGCGACTACAACCTTATGAATGCAGCCGAAAAGCTCGAATTTGAGCGTCTTGCCGGCAGATATACGTCAAAAACCGAATCCGAGGCTCCCGAGCAGGATGCGCTCGATGAGCTGTATTATTCCCGCCTCAAGGCAGTCAGGTCAGGAGTGGATTCATATTGGCTTTCCGCGCCTCTGCGCGTGGTGTTCAACCACAGCCACGACCTCTACGTCGATGGAGGCGACAACAATATGCAGTATGGCGTTGGAGTCAACTACAGCAATGACAAGGGCGTTATGAAGGGTTCGGACAGGGATGTGCTCGGCGGCAATATCCAGGTCCGTTACCGCAAGAACGGCTTTACCTTTGCCAACAATTTCAACATTTCCTATCTTAACTCGGCCACGGAACCTGTTTCCTTCGACCAGTTTGCAAATGCCAATCCCTATTATCGCAAGTATGCCGATGACGGCAAAGCGCCTCTTCTGCTCGAAGATCCCGCAGTGGCAGGCACCAATATATACAACCCTATAGCCCTGATGTCCATCACCAACACCAACACGACCAAGGACTTCACGGTTTCCGACCAGTTCGATTTGACCTGGCGCTTCCTCGGGGCTTTCACGATAAGGGGCACTTTCGGCTTCAGCAAAAGCATTTCCGAGGGTGAAGCCTTCAAATCGCCCGACCATCCGGATTTTGTGGGTAGTGTGGACGATAAGAAGGGGTCCTATTCCTCGGACAAGAATGATAATTTCAGCTATAACGGCAGGCTGATTTTCAGTTTCGGTAAGCTCTTCAAGGGCAGGCACAACGTGAGTGCAAATGCCAGTTGGGATTTCAGCAATCGTCTCGTCAAGCGTACGGGCTACTCCCTTACCGGTTTTGTGGGAGACAAACACCAGAATCCTGCTTTCTCGGCCGGCTTTGATCAGGGTACCAAGCCCAATTATTCCAGAAGTGTGTCCCGTTCCACAGGTTTCCTCCTGAGTGCCAACTATTCCTATGCCGGCAGGTATATGTTCGATTTGAACTATCGCCTTGACGGCTCTTCCGTGTTCGGTGCGCAGAAAATGTTCACCGGCACTTGGTCAGCCGGCGTCGCCTGGGATATCACTAATGAGAAATGGTGCAAGCTCCCTTGGCTTAATTTATTGAAAATCAGGTACTCCGCAGGTAACCCAGGCAACCAGAATTTCGACGCCTACATGTCTTCGGGCATATATGAATACAATCCCGACTATACCAACCCCTTCGGCGAAAGCGCTTTGCTCAACAAGGCTGCTAACCCCAATCTTGCCTGGCAGAAAACTCTCGACCAGAATGTCGGCCTGGATTTGAGCCTTTGGGAAGACAGGGTAAAATTTACCTTCGACTGGTGGAACAAGGATACTAACCCTCTGCTCGTCGCCGTGACCTTGCCTCCTTCCGCCGGTCAGACCAGGGTTTACACCAATCTTGGAGGCCAGATTTCCAGAGGCCTGTCCGGTATGCTCAATGTTCTGGCAGTCAAGACTAACCAGACCCGTCTTAGTGTCAACTGGTCCTTCAGCCACGGAACTTCCGTATATTACGGCATAGGCGACAGCCTCGAATTTATGAACCAGCACGGCAGTTCGCAGGTGTTCAGGAGGTATTACGATGGAGCCAGCCCCGATGATATCTGGGCCGTGCGCTCAATGGGCATAGACCCGGCCACCGGACGCGAGGTATTCCTTACCAAGGAAGGCGAGTACACCTTCCAGTACAACGCCGCCGACGAGGTGAAGGTGGGTTCCACTGCTCCCGACCTGGAAGGCATCATAGGTATATCACTATGGTGGAAGAATCTGTCCGCCAGTATAAATTGCCGTTACCAGTTGGGCGCCGACGTATTTGCCTCCGCTCTCTACAACAAGGTGGAGAACCTGAGCGAGCAGCAACTGTATTATAACGTGGACCGCAGGGCCCTGTATGACCGCTGGCAAAAACCCGGCGACGAGGCCCAGTTCAAGGCTATAGACAATCTCGATTCCACTCCGATGTCATCCCGCTTCGTACTGAGGGACAATGTCCTGTCCTTCGAGTCCATTTCCATCGGCTATGACATAACCGCCTCGTGGCTCCAGAAAGCGAAGATACAGGGAGCGAGCATCAGGCTCTACGCCAACAACATAGGCCGCATCAGCTCCGTCAAGGAGGAGAGAGGTATAGAATATCCCTATTCCAACAGCTATTCACTTTCCATAAGCCTGCGCTTTTGACAGATATTTGACAGAATGAAGAAGTTTACATTCATATTTATAATGATGGCCGTTTTGTCGGCCGCATCTTCCTGCAAAGCCTGGCTTTCCGTTGAATCCGAGGACAGGATATTGGAGGAGAAGATGTTCAGTACTACCGACGGTTTCTACACCGCGCTCAATGGCGTGTATATCGACCTTGTCAGCAAGGACCTTTACAGCGGCACTTTCGGCCCCACTACGCCTGATATTCTGGCCCAGTACTGGAATACGGAGGCGGATTCCCATTTGAGCGGCTCTCTTGCCCTGTTCCAGAACGAGGCCAAAAAGACGGCGGTCAACTCCTGCTGGACCCGTGCTTATGCGCTGATACTCAATCTCAACAAGATTATAGGCCATTGCGATAACGGGGTGTTGCCTACCTTGGATTACAATATCATCAAGGGTGAGGCCACAGCATTGAGGGCCCTGCTCCATTTCGAACTGCTGCGTTACTTCGGGCCCGCTTACAAAGTGGCTTCCGGAGCGGCGGCCATACCTTATATGACATCGGCGGACCCCAAGGTGGGCGAGGTGTTGAGTGTCCAGAAGGTGCTTGCCATGGTCAATGCTGACATAGAGGAGGCTCTTGCCCTGCTGGAACAGTCCGACCCTGTGGTGAAGTACGGTAAGAACGAGAGCGGCCAGGGCCCCGTTTCCTCCCGCAACATATACAGCTACAGGAACCTGCGTATGAACCTTTATGCCGTCAAGGCTCTGGGAGCAAGGGTGAATATGTATATGTCGAGCCTTTCTTCTTACCGTGCCAAGGCTCTCGAGTATGCCGAGGCTGTAATCGCGGATGCTGCGCAATGGTTTCCGTTCACTACGAGGGAAGAGGCCAATGGTGTGACCATAGGGGTAAAGGACCGCATACTTTCTTCCGACATTCTTTTCGCCGTGTACAGCACAAAGAGGGGTGCGGACATCTACGAGCAGAACTTCTCCAACACATTGCAAATCAATCGTCTGCTTGCTATGACTCCGAACGGTTACAAGGCTATGCTGCCCTATGAGAGCGATTTGCGGACGGTGCAGTGGGCTTCCCGCAAGGATGTGGCCGGCAACGACGTGATGTGTTTGGTAAAGTACGAGGCAGTGGAAGCCGACGGTTTCAATTTCCCGTATATGATACCTGTGCTGCGTATGTCGGAGATGTACCTGATTGCGGCGGAGTGCTATGCGCTTGAAGGCAAGGATGAACTGGCTTATGCGAGACTCAATTCCCTACGCAATGCAAGGCAGATTCCCTCCGCAAGTTCTGCGCTGATGGCTGAAATAGAGAAGGAGTACATAAGGGAGTTTGCGGGCGAGGGCCAGTATTTCTGGTATTGCAAGCGGAATAATTTTACGGCTCTGACCTGTTTGTACGACAGGACAAGGCCGGACAAGAGCGTGAGCGCGGACACTTATTTGTTCGCTCTGCCCCAGGCTGAGGAGGGATATCGTGATGGCACGAACTGATAATATGAAAAAGACAATTGCCAATGTGGTCCTGCTGGTCTTCTGCGCCGTGTACTGCGCGGGCTGCAGGTCGGAAATACAGACTTATCACGGTGCGACGGGCATATATTTTGCAATGCCCGAGGGCAGCACTTATGCCAATGCGGATACTTTGTACACGGACAGCACGCCCCTGCCCTTCATCATCAGCCTCAAGCAGGACTCAGTGCTTGTGCTCAAGGTGAAACTTCTGGGCAAAACCCAGCCGAGGCAGAGGCTGATACCCGTAAGGGTTGTGCCGGAATTGACTACTCTGCCTGCTGAGGGCTACGACTTGGACGAGGCTACTTGTCTGCTGGAAGCCGGTCAGGTGTACGGTAAGGTTCCCGTGACTTTCCACTGTTTGCCCCGTCTGCAGGACGAGGAGTTGAAATTGACCTTGGAACTGGTGGAGAACGAGGAGTTCAGCCTGCCTGTGAAGCTGTGGAGGAACTCATCCACCGAGTATGTGGACGTGGTCAGGCATACGGTCGTAGTGAGCGATATGTATGTCCAACTGCCCGGCTATGCAGTCGGACATTTCGGCCCGTTCTCGCAGAAGAAAATGAAGTTGCTGCTGGAACTTTTTTCCATGAAACTGAGCGACTTCAATGAGAAACTGCCCGTTACCTTCACCAAGGCTCTCGGTCAGAAGTTCGACCGTTACCTGAAGGAACAGGCCGCAAAGGGGACGCCTGTGTATGAGGATGATGGAGTGACTCTTATGACGGCAGGCGCCTATATTTATATGTAACTTATGCTTAGAAAAAAGCTCATACAACTTGTCTCTTTTGTCCCGGCGCTGCTTCTGCTGCAGGGTTGTTTCGCCGACAAGGGCAATTACGAATACCACCAGGTCAATGAGGCCGTAATCGGAGGGGACTTATTTGATACCACCGTTGAGGCTTATCTGAATGAGACTGTTCTGGACATCTCTCCCGAAATCAGTTTCACTCTCGACAAAGATGCTTCGGGCAATTATGAATATGAGTGGGTGGCCGTCGGCCAGAACTTTCTCCGCGGGCAGAGATTCACTCTTAGCCGTGAACGCAATCTCCATTACAAGGTTGCCCTTGCCGCAGAGGAATATATATTATATTATAAAGTCAAAGATCTTGACACCGATCTGGTCTTCAGCAGAAGCCTGAGGCTGAATGTGCGCTCTGCCTACTCTGTGGGTTGGGTTCTGGCAGGCGAGAATTCCGACGGCATAGGCCAGGTGGATATGCTTTCCTATGGCGCTGAACGTAAGATTTTCCATAATTGCCTGATTTTCAATGATGGGCTCAGGCTTTCTCCCGCAGACATCGTATGGATTGACAATGATGAGTGGACTTCCGAACCGCGCCTGTACGTAGGCTGTTCGGAGGGCACCTACAAGTTCGACCGCGAGAGCTTTGCCGGCTCTCCCTACACCTCCCTGCGTTCCTCTTTCGTTCTTGCGCCGGAAGGCAGCTGCATAATGAGCGACAGCCAGAAGATAAGCGACAAGAGGCACGTCATAATAGTGGACGGCAGGGCCTATGTTGTCAGCTCCGACGGCGGCATGGTGGGCAACACCTTCAGCGTGGATGCGAATGGAGTGGAGTGCGACACAGCCCCCAGAATGATGTGCAATCACAAAGATAGGGACGTGCGGATGTTCATCTTCTATGACCAGAGTCACAAGCGTTTCAGCTACATAAGCGGTCTTACGGTCAAAGAACTCATTCCTATGCCGGACGGTGAGGGAGATGAATACAGCTATGATACATCCAAGGATTTTGCATCCGGGCTGGATTTCGTGACAGCCATCAATTCCTTCTTCGGCAGAGGTCAGAGCATAGCCGTAATGAAAAATCCCGAGGACAATTCGAAGTGGATATATTGCTTTGTGGCCAATAATGGCGGCGATTTTACAAAACAGGGCAGATACAAGGTGGACAAGAGCATAGTGGAGGACTTCGACAATGCCTCCTGCCACCTGCTTACCACCAACCACGGCTACCTGCTCTACAGTGTCGGCCCCAGGCTCTATGCCTGCGATTTCCGCAGCACGCCTCAGAAGTGCACCTTGCTCAAAACCTTCAACTCTCCCATCAGCTGCCTCAAGGCAGACAACGAGAGCCCCGATAAACTCAAGGAT
>JAEDMF010000092.1 GCA_016303175.1 Bacteroidales bacterium | reverse complement strand
CAACAGGGTGAAGTTCACCTTTGACTGGTATCTCAAGAACACCCGCGATTTGCTGCTTGAGGCTACCATACCGGCTTCCTCAGGCTATACCACCCAGATGCGCAATGTCGGCTCGATGAGAAATTCCGGCGTGGAACTCTCCCTGGAGACGGTCAACGTACGCAGGGGAGGCTTCGAATGGAGCACATCCGTCAATGTGGCCTTCAACAGGAACATTGTGACCGCCCTCAACGACGGCCAGCATTCGCTGCTCAGCACCATCGCCTGGGATCAGCGCTACAACAGCCAGTATCCTTACATTACCCAGGTGGGCAGGCCTTCCGGAATGATGTACGGTCTGCTCTACGAGGGCACCTACAAGGCTTCCGACTTCAATAACAGCGGTATGCTAAAACAGAATGTTCCCTATGTGGAGACCGTAGGCCGTGAGAAAGTTCAGCCCGGTGACCCCAAATATACCGACATCAATGGCGACGGAGTCATCAATGACGACGACCGCACCATCATAGGCTGCGGCCAGCCCATCAGCACAGGCGGTATGACCAACACCTTCACTTACAAGGGCTTCGACCTTACGGTGTTCCTGCAGTGGAGCTACGGCAACCAGATACTTAATGCCAACAGGCTGGTGTTCGAGGCCGGGCGCAACCTCAACCTCAATCAGTTTACTTCCTATAATGGACGCTATCACGCCGTGAACAATCCCGACAGCGATATTCCCAGGGTTTATGCAAACGGTATGGAACTCTATTCTTCCCGCGTGGTTGAGGATGGTTCCTATCTGAGGCTCAAGAACATAACCCTCGGTTACAGTCTGCCCCAGCGTCTGTTGCGCAAGGCTAAAATCGAGAATCTGCGCATACATATCAGTGCGGACAACATAGCCACGGCAACAAACTACAGCGGCCCCGACCCCGAGGTTTCCACACGCAACTCCGTGCTGACTCCCGGCTTCGACTGGTCCGCCTATCCCCGTGCCTTCGCTTTCACCGGAGGTCTCAGCATAACATTCTAAAGTGGGAGGAAAGATTATGAAGAAATTTGCAAACATCTTTATATCAGCCGCTTTGGCTGTGAGTGCCGGTTCCTGTGCCTTCCTCGATCAGGAGCCTACAATAATCATCAAGGACGGTTACTACAGCACGAAAGAAGAACTTACTGGAGCCATTGCCGGTGTATATGGGGCTATGAGCAACGAAGCCCTCTACGGCAACTACTACTCCCTGATGATGACCAACATAGATGACCTGTCTTACTTTAACAGGTCCACTACGACCGTGCCTTTGCAGATGAACCGTCACGATGCCTCATCATCGGAGATTTATGCGGCGTGGACGCAGTTGTATGCTGGTGTGCGCAATGCCAACGCCCTGATCAGCGCGACCGTGGATTCACAAATCGAAGGGGCTGCCTCCATAAATGCGGAGGCGCGTTTCCTCAGGGCTTACTATCATTTTCTGCTTGCCCAGGCTTGGGGCGACGTGCCTTTGAGAAGCGTTGAGGCCAAGACTTATGCTGATGTCCAACTCGGTGCCACACCGCAGTACGAGGTGTTGAAATGGGCCGCAGATGAAATGGAGGACTGCATAGGGAAGGTTGAAAACAGCATCAATGACCAGCCTTCCAGGATTTCTGACTATACAATTCACGGCATACTCTCAAGGGTGTACCTTTTTATGGCAGGTGCAAGCGTCATTTTCCCCGATGGGGCGACGCTGAGCAAGGAGGACTGCTACGGCAAGGCCATGGACCATGCGGGTGCAGTCATTTCATCCGATTTGTTCCGCTTGAACGAGGATTATTCCGCGGTCTTCAAGAATATGATTTCCAACAAGTACGACAGGGAATTCCGCGAATCGATGTGGGAAGTGGAGTTTCAGGGTGACCGCACCAGCGCGGACTCTTGGAGCAACGGACGTATAGGCGACCTCATCGGTCTGCTGAGTACCGGCAGTTCGGACTACGAGAATTTCAAATGCAATTATTCCTATGCCCAATACAATGGCTCTCTTAAGTTGTGGGACCTATATTTTAGTGCAGACAAGGTAGCTGAGGAGAAAGGCAAACTCAATGACAAGCGTCAGGATTGGAATATGCCTCCTTATAACTATGCCGGCTCCGAAAAGGCTGCTCCGTTCGGTGTGGGTGGCGTCGGTGTGTGCCGGGCTTCCATAGACAAGACTCCCTACGGCTCCATTTCCATCAACAGTGAGACGGGTGTTGTCACGGACAAAACTACTACGGTAGATCCTACGGCCGCTCCTGCCGTGCGCAATTGCGGTAAATACCGCCGTGAGGTGGAGTTCGAGGGCGTTATGAAGGCCAAGAACCTCTATACCAAAATCAATTATCCCCTTCTGCGCTACTCTGATGTCCTGCTGATGTATGCCGAGGCCGCCAACGAGTACGAAGGAGGCCCCTCGCAGCAGGCTTACGATGCTCTTGTGGAAGTGCGAGACAGGGCCGGCATATCAACGGCTCCATACTCCACTTTCGATGCGGCCGCCTTCCGCAGCATAGTGCGCAATGAAAGGGCACGCGAACTCTGTTTCGAGTCCCTGCGCAGGTTCGACCTCATACGCTGGGGCATATACGTGCAGGAGATGAACGAGTACAGCACCTGGGCGGCAGACAGCAGATGGGAAAAGGATAATACTTCCAAAATTGCCTCCGCTATGGGAACTTCAGTGCACCAAAGGCACATCTATTTTCCCATACCCGCGGTCGAGCTCGGTGTAAACAACAAACTAGAACAGAATAAGTTATGGTAAGAAAACTTACATATATATGCCTTGCGGGGCTCGTGCTTTCGGGACTGACAGGCTGCCATTCGAAGGATTTGGAGCCCAAACTGGATTATCTTCTCACTCTGGATTCTTCCAATACCTATCTTGCCGGGGACCCTGTGGTATTCAACCTCGAGGGCGAGGTGGACAATATTGTGTTTTACAGTGGCGAAGAAGGTGAACAGTATGACCTGAGATACCGCACTGAGGTGCCTGTGGACCAGGTTGAAGGAGCAACACTTACTCTCAATCTCCAGGGCAGTTACGGCTTTGGAGGAGGTCTTGATATTTATGTAACCACTGGCTTTCCCGGGCTGTTAGGCAACGACGGCGATGCCGACAGGGCCACGATTAAGGAATTGGAGACTAAGATGGATCAAGACGGTAATATCGAGGGATGGACAAAACTCGAGTTCAATGATCTAAATACTTCGGCTACGGGTTGGAATTGGGAACTGCACGACTACGATTTGAGCGGACACATAGAGAATATGTGCCTTGCTTTTCATTGGCATCCCAGATGGACCAACAACAACGCGCAGAGGACATACCGCGTGAAAGGTAGCCTGAAGGTGATTCTTCCTGATGCCGAAGATACGGAAATGGATTTGTCCAATTTTGAGTTCACGCCCATTACGATGAACGAATGTTTTGAGCCCTACAGGGTCAACGAAAAGACCGACCCGAGCATTAAGTTCAATGACAGTTCGGCGCCGCTTTTGTTCAAAGGCTGTACAGCCACGGCTATGGATGAGGGCATAGACGCCTGGGTGTTCACTACACCTATGACTCTGAATATCGTGGAGCCTGACAAGGGCACAGTACTGAAGAACCTCCAGAACGGTCTCAGGAGTTTTTCCCATACATACGACACTCCTGGTACATACAAGGCCACTGCCATCTGCAGCAGTTACAGTTTTCTGGGCTCCAAGACTGAGACAAAGAAATTTGTAATCAATATTCTGGAGAAATGATGAAGACCCTTGCCTTAATTCTGAATATTCTTGTGTGTCAAAGTCTTATCGCTTCCGTGGATTTTGATTGCAAGGAATTTCTGAGTTTCGAACAGACGGTAGAGCCCGCAAAGGCCCTTGATGCCTCTTCTGCGCTCAGCATATCGCCCCTGCACTTCAAGAACGGCTCCTCCTCCCTGCGTTGGGACTGGAACTCTCCTTCGCCCTCCATACTTCTGGACGCCCCCGTGCCTTTCAAGCATTTCAATCCTGACCCCAAGGAAACATCCATATCCACTTTCGTGTTCTGGGTTTACAGTCCGGAGGCAAGTGAGGCAGATTCCCTTCGCGTGAGTTTTCTAAAGAATGGCAATGAGTGCTGCCACTTCACCCACGGCCTCAATTTTCAGGGTTGGAGGGGTGCCTGGGTGCCTTTCCGGGATATGGCAGGCAGGCCTCTCCCCGATATGGACGCGGTGAAACTTGAAATCAAGGGACCCTCGCAGCAGGGCACGCTCTTCTTCGACGGCATTATACCCTCCGTTTTCGAGGATGTACGTTACCATACGGCGGGTTTTGACTCCCGTTTCATCAATCCTGACACGGACGTGCACTGGCTTCTGCTCAACAAGCACTGGGACAAGGTGCTCCGTATGGACAGGAGGGCTTTTCTGCCCGAAGACGCCGCACAGTTCAAGACCATACGCGACAATTACGTTGCTCTGCTCACAAAGGGTAAGAAGCCCCGTAGCCTTGAATCCTTGAAGAAGAGTTATTCCCTCTGCATAGACAAGCCCATCTTCTTCACCCGTTATGCTGAGACTTATTTCAATATAGGTATAAAGGACGCGACCGCGCGCTGGAGAAAGGAACATCAGCTCCTGCGTCCCTACAACGATTTGATGTTCGACATTGCAGTGGCCTGGAACGCCTCCGCTTCGGAGAGCGAAAAGGCGGAATTGGAGCAGATGTATCTGGCAATGGTGCGTCATCTTCTCGATGAGGGCTTTGCCGCAGGCAGCGCCATGGGCACTCTCCACCATCTCGGCTACAGTATGCGCAACTTCTACAATGCTCCTGTGGTGATGCAGGACGTGCTGCGCAAGGCGGGTCTGGATTCCCCGGTTCAGCAGGCGATGGAGTGGTTTTCCGGTGTGGGCGAATGTAAACTGCCTCCTGCAGTGCCAGGAGTGGACATCGACGCCTTCAATACCTATCTTTTGGGTAGGATGGCAGCCATAATAATGCTGGAAGACGGTCCCCGCAAGAGGTCTTATTTTCTTGCCTTGAAACACTGGATAGACAATGGCTTTGAATATGTGTCGGGCCTGAAGCCCTGTATGAAGGAGGACGGCACGGTGCAGCACCACCGCAAGGCTTATCCCGCCTATGCTGTTGGAGGTCTGGAAGGAGCGGTACGCGCCGCCTGGATGCTCGCCGGCACACAATACGCGCTTTCTCAGCAGAGTTATGACAACCTCAAGCGGGCCCTGCTGGAAATGCGTTTCTATTGCAACGGAAAATACTTCCCCCTGGCCATGTCAGGCCGCCATCCCGACGGCAAGGGTGCCCTAGAACCCAAACAGTTCGCCCTTCTTGCCCAGGCCGCTCCCGAGCTGGACAAGGAACTGGCTTCGGCCTATCTGCGCCTCTGCCCCGACAAGGGAGCATACCGCAAGGCCTTCCTAAAGCAGGGCATAAGCGCCGAGTCGGCTCCCCAGGGCGTACGCTCCTATCCTTTTAATTGCTCAATGTCAGTACGCAGCGGCGAGCATCTTGTAACGATAGCCGGTTTCTCCCGTTATATGTGGGCCGCGGAGACTTACCAGAAAGCCAACCATTACGGCCGCTATCTCTGTTACGGAAGTATGCAGATTGATGCCGACGGCTTCAAAAATCCCGGCTGGGACTGGAGACACATTCCCGGCACTACGGCTGCGGTGATTCCTATGGAGCAGATGAAAGCCAATGTGCTGAATGTAGATGAGTGGTCCGGTTACGAGGAAATGCTGCTCTCGGACCAGTGGTTTGCCGGTTCCGTGATGCATCAGGTCGATCCTGAAACTGACAGGGGACGTTTCGGCGCCTATGCGATGATACTCCACGACCACGACAAATATGACGGCAGTCTATGGGCCCGCAAGTCCTTCTTTGCCTTCGGCGACAGGATAATCTGTATGGGCAGCGGCATAAAGGGCAGGGGTGAAATCCACACCACTCTGTTCCAGAATTGCACTGACAATCCCGAAGATATTCGCAAGACTTTCAGAGGCAAGACGGCCCTGACTGACTGTCTGGGCAATGTCTATTATCTGGAAGACGCCCGCAATTTGGTGTATGAGCGTGGCCTCCAGCATTCTTTGGACGAAGAGACGGACGAGCCCAACGAGGGCCGTTTCGAACTGGCCTATCTCAAGCATTCGGAGGATGGTGCAGACAATGCTTCCTATGTGTATGCAGTGCGTCCCGGCGCCGCGCAGGGCTGTTGCTCCGGGTCAACCGCCGCCTCAAGAGAGGCTGCAAAGTCCGGCAAGGCCCCCCGCTATAGCGTTATTTCCCGTACTGACGCTCTGCACGCCGTTAGAGACGAGGAAAGCGGTTGCGTAGGTGCCGCCGTTTTTGAGGAAGGTTCTGTGGACAAACTTGTCTGCAAGGCAAGCCCCTGTATGCGTATGTACTCCCTTGCGGCGAAGGACAGAATGCTGCTCAGTGTCGCAAACCCTGATTTGGCCTTGTACGAAGGCCCTGCCGACGAGGAATTTGACGCTCAAGGAAAGAGAAAGGAACGCAGTATATACGGCCG
>JAEDMF010000091.1 GCA_016303175.1 Bacteroidales bacterium | reverse complement strand
GTATCGAGGTGACTGAGATTATCGACGTTACTCCTATGCCCCACAATGGCTGCCGTCCCAAAGGCCGTCGTAAAGTTTAACGATTAAAATTTCTGAAGAATTATGGCAAGATATACAGGCCCTTCAACAAAGATTGCGCGTAAATTCGGCGAGCCCATTTTCGGTACCGACAAGGATTTCGAGAAGAGAAATTACCCTCCGGGACAGCACGGCCTTGCAAAGAAGCGCAAAAAACAGTCTGAGTATGGCATTCAGCTGCGTGAGAAACAGAAAGTGAAATATGCATACGGCATCCTGGAGCGTCAGTTCCGTAACACCTATGCCCGTGCCGCCCGTATGAAGGGTCAGAAAGGTGAGAACCTTCTGTTCCTTCTCGAGAGCCGCCTGGACAATCTGGTTTACCGTATGGGCATTGCTCCTACACGTGCTGCCGCACGCCAGCTCGTTTCCCATTGCCACATAACCCTCAACGGCGCTGTCTGCAACATCCCTTCCACAACAGTGAAGCCCGGTGACAGCATTGCAGTCCGCGAGCGTTCAAAGAGTTTGGAGGTAATCACAGCCTCAGTTCCCGCCGCTTGCAAGTATTCATGGCTCGAGTTCGATGCCAAGACACTCAGCGGCAAGTACCTGAATGTTCCCGTTCGCGAGGAGATTCCCGAGGCAATCAATGAGCAGCTCATCGTCGAGTTGTACTCCAAGTAAAATTTAACACCGAACACAGATTATGGCAATCTTATCATTTCAGAAACCCGAGAAGCTCGTAATGCTTGAGGGCAGTGGAAATACCGGCCGTTTTGAGCTTCAGCCTCTTGAGCCCGGCTATGCCCAGACTCTCGGCAATTCACTCCGCCGTATTCTCCTCTCCTCTCTCGAGGGTTTTGCAATAAGCTCCATCAAGGTCACAGGCGTGGATCAGGAGTTCCAGAACATACCCGGCGTGCTTGAGGGCATGCAGGACATCATCCTGAACCTCAAAAGGGTACGTCTTCAGAGGATGGTAGAGACCGTCGATACCGAGGTGGCTAAAATCACCATCAGTGGAAAGACTGAGTTTACCGCCGAGGAAATCTCAAAGGGATTGTCTGCATTCAAGGTGTTGAATCCTGAACTCCATATCTGCTCTCTGGAGCCTTCAGTAAAATTTGAGATTGAAATAACCATCACCAAGGGCCGTTCATTCGTTCCCGCAGAGGACATGAGGACAGACGATATGCCTATCGGAACCATTCCGGTGGATGCCATCTACACTCCTATTGTGAATGTGAACTGGACCAAGGAGAACTGCCGTGTCGAGCAGAAGACCGACTACGAGAAACTCGTGATGGAGATTACCACAGATGGTTCAATCTCTCCTCTGAATGCACTTCAGGAGGCAGCAGCCATCCTTATTTATCACTTCCGTCTGTTTGCCGACGAGAACAGGATTTCCATCGGAGGCTCCGAGGAGACAGGCTCAGGCAACGAACTGAACGATGAGGAACTCAGGATGAGAAACCTTCTTCTTACCAAACTGTCCGATATGGGCCTTTCTGTTCGTGCATACAACTGCCTCAAGGCAGCTGATATCGACACCTTCGCCGACCTCGTATCCTACAGCCGCAGCGAGCTTATGAAATTCCGCAACTTCGGACGCAAGTCCCTCAGCGAAATTGACCAGCTCGTGGAGAAGATGAGGCTCTCATTCGGTATGGACGTTTCCAAGTATAATATTGACATTAAGAAAAAGCTTGATTAATTATGAGACACAATAGATCAATCAACCACCTTGGTCGTCAGGCAGGTCACCGCAAAGCTTTGCTGGCAAATATGAGCTGCTCTCTTATCGAACATAAGAGAATCCAGACTACTGTTGCCAAGGCTAAGGCTCTGAAGATGTACCTCGAGCCCCTCATCACCAAGAGTAAGGAGGATACTACTGCATCCCGCCGTACTGTTTTCAGCTACCTGAAGAACAAGTCTGCCGTTGCAGAGCTCTTCCGCACCATTGCTCCCAAGATTGCAAACCGTCCCGGTGGATATCTCAGGGTGCTTCACACAGGTTTCCGTCAGGGTGACGGCTCAGAAATGGCTCTCATTGAATTCGTTGATTTCAACGAGACCGCAATCGCTTCTGCCGCTCCCAAGGCTGCCAAGAAGAGTACCCGCCGCGGTGGTGCCAAGAAGGCAGAGACCGCTCCTGCCGCCGAGACTCCTGCAGTAGAGGCTCCTGCCTCTGAAACTCCTGCTGCCGAGGCTCCCAAGGCTGAGTAAGCCGGAACATATTTCCCTAAAAGGACCGGATGTTCTGCACCCGGTCCTTTTTGCATAAATTTTGTTATCTTTGCACGGGGATGTGCATATATCCCCAATCAAGTATAAACAGGCATATATTCAGCAATTATGGAAGTAAGACCCGAAAGACAGGAAGGAACCGGAACTGCCACCGGAACTTCCCCCAACAGAACCATCATTTACATTCTCGCCGCAGTTGCGGTTGTCCTTGCCGCTGTACTCGCTTATATTGCATGGTCCCGTCATACTCTTGTGAAGGAACTCAATGCTGAAAAGGTAGAGCTTCAGGAGCAGATGGTGGCCCTCCAGAAAGATTATGAGGGCCTTTCATCGGACTATGAAAGCATAAATGCCCAGCTCGATTCCTCTAAGGAAGAAGTCAACCTGCTTATTGAGCGCCTCCAGAAGACAGAGGCTACGAACAGACGTCTCATACGCAAATACCAGAAAGAACTCGGAACCCTCCGGAGCATAATGAAGAATTATGTTAAGCAGATAGACTCCCTGAATACACTTAACCACAAACTCACTGTGGATGCCGCCCAGGCCCGTAAGGAAGCCCGCAACGCACGCGCAAAGAGTGAGGAGCTCCAGAAGACGGTCGATGATTTGAGCGGCAAGGTGGAAACGGGCTCAATTATCCGTGCCCGCGGTTTTAAGGCTGTTGCCCTCAACAAGAGCAGCAAGGAGGTGCAGAGGGCTCAGGCCGTCTCCAAGGTGAAAGTCGATTTGACCCTCTCAGAGAACCCCCTGGCCCCCACCGGACCCGTACGCATTTATGTTGTGTTGAAAGACTCCGACGGTAACCTGGTCAGTGGCGGGGAGAAACGCGTTCTTGAACTTGATGGACAGACAATTGCCGCCAGCGCTTCCAGAGAGGTGGATTATCAGGGCGCCGACCTGGATTTGAGCATCTATGTCAATAACGTGGAGTCTTATGCAAAGGGATTCTATACCGTTGAAATTTATTCCGAACGGGGACTCCTTGGCAAGACTGAGTTTATGCTGCGATAGTGGTTTATATCCACATACCTTATTGCAGGACACATTGTACTTATTGTGCATTCTATTCGGAGCTTCTGCCGCGCAGTGGGAACTCCGATGCTTTTGTGGATGCCCTGTGCCGCGAGCTTGCGTCCTTCAAGCCGTCGCCGGCACTCCTTAATGCCCCACATACTCTTTATATAGGCGGAGGAACGCCGTCGCTTCTGTCGCCCGTAGCTCTGGAGAGAATTGTAGGGGAGGTCGTCAAGGCAGGCTGGCAGATAGAGGGTGAGTTTACGCTGGAGGTGAATCCTGACGACATTGTGAGGGGAGGGGAGGCTTATGCAGCTGCCCTGAAGGCCTTGGGCGTTTCCCGCATCAGTATGGGGATACAGAGCGGCGACGATGCCCAATTGCGTCTTATGGGACGCAGGCACAACTTCGCGGAGGCGCTTGACGCCTACAGAATGCTGCGCAGGGTTGGGTTCGACAATATCTCCGTGGATTTCATATTTGGTTTTGCGGAGGGTCTGGTTGAGGATGATATACGCGCGTCTCTGATGAAACTTGATAGTGCCGGAGGCTCTCTCCCCGAACACATTTCCTGTTATCAACTGAGCGTGGAGCCGGGCAGCGCTCTTGAGAAGATGAGGGAGAGAGGCTTGTGGGAAATGCCCTCGGACGAGATGTGCTGTTCCCAATATTCCGGAATCTGCTCTATGCTGGCTGCTTTGGGTTATGAGCATTATGAAATCAGCAATTGGGCTCGTCCCGGCAGGCGTTCTCTCCACAATAGCTCCTATTGGACGCATCAGCCATATATGGGATTCGGCCCAGGAGCCCATTCTTTTGTCTGGGACGGTCAGGTACCCTGCCGCTACTGGAATGAGCCATCTCTGCATTCCTACCTGACCAGACCCGTTCCTGAGCGTTCGGGTGAGAGGCTCAGCCCGGAACAGCTACGCCTTGAGCGTATAATGCTTGGTCTTCGTACCTGCGACGGTATAGACGCCTCTCTTATTGATGGGGAGTACTCTTTCTTGGAGCCTTGCAGTGGGGGAAGACTTCGCATCCCGGAGTCGGAGTGGTTCATTTCCGACAGTCTTATCGCCGGGATAGATTGACGTTCAACAGGTTCTTGAAGGCAGTCTGTTCTCCTGCCGTAAGCATTACCATTGTGATTGGGGCGTAGAAGATACGCCTTTTCATTCCGTCGGATATGGTGCAACTACGCAGCCTCTGGGCGTCCTTTTCTGTAGTGACGACGATGGATGTCAGGTATTTCTCAGCGGTCTTTGTGATATCCAGTATATCATCCTTGGTATATGGATGATGGTCAGGATAACTCCTGTGGTGCATCAGATGGTAGTTCTTGCTTACCCAGAATTGAAGATTCTTGTCGTTGGCTATGCCGGAAAACATTATAGCCTGCTTCGAATGGATGTATCTCGGGTCACCTTCTGGGAATACAGGCATCAGGGCCTCGTAGCGTGTTGTAGCGAAGATGAGCACCTGCTTTTTCCCCTTTCTGTTCGTGCCGGTGCAGGTGTCTGGGTTGAAGTCCGTCATACCGAGGCGGGCGGCCCATTCAAAGCGTTCATTGTCCTGCATATAGGGAGGACATTTCGTTACTACAATGGCGTCTGCCGTGTATGCCCGTCTGCGTAGGTCACGGAGTTTACCGAACGGCACCAGAGCATCTTTCCAGAAGGGACGGCTGTAGGTTGACAGCATTATTGTAATGTTGGGCCTGATGCGGCGGTGCTGCATTGCATCATCCAGGATGATTATGTCGGAGGCCGGAAAGCGGGAATGCTTGATGCGGGACCTAACTTTTTCGGGCAGGGCCTTGAGGCGTGAGGGATGAGCCAGCAGCGATGCTCCTTCCACCCGGTCTGCGTCCACGGCCACGGTTACGTCACTGAATTTCTGCTTTATCTGCAAAGGCTCGTCCCCCGCCTCGGTGGCATCGCTTGATTTGAGCACCTGTTGGAAGCCCTTGCTTTTGCGTTTGTATCCCCTGCTGAGCACTGCGATATTGCGTTTGGGTACGTCAAACAGACTCCCCATGAAACCATATTCCTCCGCATCCGCCGCCTCTACTTCATCTTCCTGCAGGGTTCTGATGATGTGTTCCACCATAGGAGTCTTTCCCGTTCCTCCAAGGGCGATGTTTCCCACGCATACCGAAGGAACGTCGGTAGGATAGGATTTCTTCCAACCCTTGTCGTAGAACAGGTGGCGCAGGAACAATATCAGCAGGTAGGTCAGCATTCAGGATTCTTTAATTCAATAAAAAGAGCCGACTTGCGGCCGGCCCTTTTTGTTCCGACAATATTCGGATCAAAATTCTTTTGATGGAAGATCAGGTAATTGAAGATTACTGAATTTGCATGATGCTTTCCATCCCCAGCAGGGTATTGGCGTGGCAGTAGGAGATGACGGCAACTGCAACCAGTCCGAGAACGATAAGGGCTCCGACGATGCGGCCTATCCATTTCCAGCGGTTCAACCATATCATATTGTTCCAGCCGATGGTCTGGAGAGCGCTCCAGAAGCCGTGCCCGATGTGCATGTAGAGCACCACGAACCATAGGATGTAGAGAATGGTTACCCAAAGGTTTCCGAAGGTGTTCTCAAGCAGCATATAGGGATTCTGGGCCCTGCCGCCTGTGAACTCCTGCAACTGCATGTGCTGCCAGAAATGGGTGAGGTGGAAGGCGATGAAGCCGAGCACAATCAGACCGAGCCATATCATATTCTGGGCGGCGAAGGAGTCAGCTTTTGCTTTGGAGTTTACTGCATAACGTTTTACACCGCCACGCGCCTTGAAGTTCGTGATTGAAAGAATCAGGGCGTAGATGATGTGGATGAGGAAACCAGCGGCAAGCACGGGAACCATGACATTCACGACGGGAAGCGCCATAAAGTCACAACCGAGCTGGAACCAGCCGTCCTCTGCACCCCAGGTGCCTCTGATTGAATCAAGAACTGCAAAAGAGTTGATGGTAGTGTGAAGAAGCATGAACACAATCAGGAAAAGTCCTGAAATACTCATTATGAGCTTCTTGCCGATAGATGTTTTGAATATATTTGCCATAGTGGCGCAAAGATAGCAATTTAGTTGGAGATTTCGCAATAAATCCATACTTTTGTGCAAATGAAATACTGTTATATTTCAAGTTCAAGCTTGTAGAACTGATTTTATGTACAAAAGAGTTTTATTGAAACTGAGCGGTGAGAGTTTAGGAGGACCTGCGGGTTCCGGGATTGACGAAGCGTGGGTGGACAGGTATGCCGGCGAGGTCGTTTCTGCCGTCAGGGCGGGATATCAAATAGGTATAGTCATAGGCGGAGGCAATATCTTCCGGGGTTTGAGCGGAGTAGGGAAGGGCTTTGACAGGGTCGAT
>JAEDMF010000090.1 GCA_016303175.1 Bacteroidales bacterium | reverse complement strand
TATGTCCTGCATTTCGCTTCCCACGGCAGAAAGAGCAGGGTTCAACAGATGCGCGTTCTTCTTTGCAAACCAAGTCTCAGGGTCCGCCGCCCTCCTTCTTGCAGCGTCCGTAAACAAATCAGCCTTGAAATTGTCCCCTGATGCAGCAATTTTCCCGAATACGCCAATCCATCCCCTGTTCCAGTCAGCATCCTGCAGACCGGCATTATGGGCGGCACTGTAAATGTCTGAAGCGCGCTTTTTGAGACCATCGCTGAAATACTTCCTGAAAGCGCTGCAACTTCGCCTGAGCCGGGAGAGTTTCTCCGTAGAATATGCATCCTCAGGGTCCAGACCATACTTGCCGCAAAGTACACGAAAGGCCTCACTCTTGAGCTGCAGGGCCATTTCCTTGAGCTCTTTCTCTATATTCGGACTCTTTCCTTCCTGCAACTTTTCCTGCATATTCTCGAGGACAAAGTCGATGAACTCCCTATCTTCCTTGTCGGAAGCATCCAGCGAATCCAGAATTTCATCCACGGCCTCCTCGGCCAGAAGTTGCTTGTCGAGTTCTACCTGATATGACGAATAATGGCCAAGTTCGTGGGCAAAGGCCCTGAGAGTCTGCTGGAAGAACTTGTCTATGGTGCTGACATTGAATGCGCTGTAATCGTGAAGGATATTGCTCAGCACACGCGCGGCCTTACCGCTCTGAGGATCAGACGAATCTTTAGCCTTACGGAAGAGATTTTCAAGAATACGGGTTTTCATCTCGTCCGTGGCCTTGTTGGTGAAAGTTACGGCGAGAATGTTGCGATAGGCATAATCCCCCTCTGAGTCTGTATCCAAAAGCAAGTCGATGTACGTACCAGCCAATGCATGTGTCTTGCCACTGCCGGCAGAGGCCTTGAGAATCTTTATCATCGTCCGCAAATATTTTTGAAATCACACCACTTGCACACTTCCGTATCGTCGGTCATATCGAAAGGCACGGATGTATTCTCCAGCTCATTCAACAAGTCCATAAGATGCTTCTCCATTTCATCGTAAAAAGACTGTACAAGAGGAAGGTTCGACGGTTGCTTCTGCCGAATAGAACGGGTGGAATATACTGAATTCATCAAAGAACAACCCCGGAGCGGACTTTCACTGAAATTTCCGTCTGGGTTAATCACCTTCCCGTTGCGCAGCAGGTAATCATAGATAAAGAACTGAAGTGCAATCTCAGGCCGGTTTGACGATTTGGTTTTCAAATCAAAAATAAAATCTGCTCTTTCAATTGCATTCCCGTCATTGATATCCTCGTCCTTCGGTAAGACTTTTCCCGTCTTATAATCCACTACACGAAGGGTTCCGGGAACGAAAGAGTCCAAACGGTCTATCTTTCCGTACAGTTTAAAATTCCCCACAGAGGCCTCCATAGGCAGTTCCACTCCAACGAAATCGAATCCGTTCCGGCCGGAGTCCTTAATGAACTGCAGGTCGCACTCCAGAGCCCGTATCACATAACCCAAAATCAACTTGGCAAATATTATATTGCGCCCATATATGTCTTCTGTCTTCAATTCTTCCTTCACGAAGCGCTCCACCATTGCCTCAATACCAGCCTTATTCTTAAGCAAAGCCTTGATATAATCCTCCCCTATCCACGTCTTTCCTTTGTATAGCTGCTCCATCGTACTGTGGAAAACATTGCCTATCATTCCGGCATCCAGGGATTCAGCCACTTCATCTTCGAGCTTGAGGCCTTCCACATAATAGTAGTAGAACTGGGCATGGCACTTTAGGTAAGACTTCAAAGCCGAGGCGGAGAGACGGCGCCGGTGCAGACGGTCCACCATTTCCTTTGTTTTGGCAATGTTAGTGCTCTGACTCACTTTTGTCTGCACGGGAACAGCTGTCTTCTCGGTCATCTCCGCCCCGTAGTGATAGCGCAGCTGCTTGATATAGCGACTCTCCTCCCCTGACTGAAGACCATCCGTGCGCGAGTCATATATCATCACAAGCTTGCGGCAACGCTGGATGGAACGGTAAAAGTAATAAGCCCACACTGCATCCTGATACTCATAGGTAGGCAGGCCGAAGTCCTTGCGGAGGAAGTGAGGAATAAAGGATGATGAAACACTCTTGCGCGGGAAGACAGCTTCGTTGGAACTAAGGATATAGAGAGTCTCAAAGTCGAGGGCGCGGAGTTCCAGAGGGCCCATCACCTGCATTCCCAGCAGAGGTTCACCCTTGAAAGGCACGCTTGCACTGCGGACAAGGTTCTCAAAAAGACGAACGAAAGTCTGGGGCAGCAGGCACAACTGTTTATCCCTTAGGAGATTGAGTATACGGGAACATTCCATCGCAAAGTCCATCTCGAGGGGAAAGAGCGTACTCAGTTGTTCATCAGAGGATATGCGCCTGCCTATGTAGTCCACAATAGAGGAAAAGTAGGAGGCAAGGGCCTCAACAGCTTCTGCGGAGGGATTCTTGAGGGCGGCAGGGGCGACAAAGGCTGCGGAAGAGACGCCAACGGAGGAAGCCTCTTGCGAGCCGGGAGCAACTGCATTTTGCGAAACGGGGGCATCTGCATCTTGAGAGCCAGAGACAGTTGCTGCGGCAGCGGGAAAATCTGCAGGAAGGGCGGCAGTGAAGAAGATGCGCAGCAATTCTGTTGAAGCAAAGGAAGCCGCATCCACATAATAGCGCTTGTCCTTCTTCATCTTCTGCACGGCCTCCATCGTCTGCGTGTCGGCAAGAGCCTTGAAAATATTGTTGTTGACAACATTCCACACATTGCGGTGGTAGAAACGGGCAGAGCCGCCGGCATAACGTACGCGCAATTGCATGGCACCCAGATCACGCAGCAGCGAGAAAAAGGAGGTCTCAGCCATTGAGCAACCCATAGTGACATTAACCTTGTCCACGTTGGGCGGCAGACAATTCAGCAGGGGCAAGAGCAAATGCTCGTCAGGCAGCATCACTGCAGTGCGCACATCGGGAGCCGTTCCCGTCGCGGCAAGGGAATCACTGAGATACTGCACCTGACCCACGGCAGAAGACGCTGAAACCACCTCAATCTGAGGTTGCCGCTCACAGTCTTCAAGAGCAAAAGCCTGAGGAAAACGGCGCACATTGTCCTTCATAAAGAACGACGCCTTATTGGCATCATCCCTGATCCACGGACTGCACCAGTCCCAGACAAAATCCGCAAGAGCCAAGTCACGGAACTTGTCCAGCAGGCGCTTTTCGCACTCGCACAGAGCATTCAGCCCACAGAATACCACTTTGGAGCTGTCAGGGTACGCCGCCTTGAAAACCTCGCCCACTCCCTTGGAACGAACCTCCTCCAGCAACTTGCGGTAAAGGCTGCCCTGATATGCCAGCCCCTCCGAGTCAAGTCTCTCATTGAAAGACACATACAGAGGATATAACATATCCCATACACGGCTGAAACGCAATTTGAACTCTCCATCTGTACCACAGAAATGAGAAAGAAAGCGTTTCATCGCCTCCTTCTGGGCACCTTCGAGATCGGCAAAATCATCCTGAATCTGCCTATACTGGGCTATATTCCTGAAAAGCCGGCAGGGGTCCACCTCATACTTGTCAACATCTTGAAAATCAGCAAGTATGATATCTCCCCAGAAGATGAAATCATCCAAACTGCCGCAATCGAGTGAGTACTTGCCGCACTCCTCCTTATAGCACTCGTACAGGAGCACCAGCAGAGTAATCCTGTCGGCCGTACGGGATCGGCTCAACGACGCATAGAACTCATCGACCGAGAGCATCGGGGGCAATATCATAGCGCGATGTTCCCTCGCTGCCGCTTCACAGAGGTACTTGCGCAAGAACACCACTGCCCTCTGGCTGGGCAGTACAAACACCTTATCCGAGCAGCTGAGCGCGTAATGGTCGGCCACCTGTCTTAAAAATTCCTTCATAACTCAATCTGGCGCGCTACCTTGTCCAGCCACACGGGCAGACGGTCCAGAGCCTTGCAGCGCTCCGCCTCCGTCTCCGGTGCGAAATACCTGATACGCAAATCCTCACATTTGGTTTTGATGGACTCTTCCAGAGGATAGTAGCTTACAAGTACGCCTATACTATGATCTCCACCGTAAGTCACCTTGGTGGAGTAAATCTTATAAATGTTTTCTTGGGAAATATAGCCCGACTTGCATTCTATGAAAAGCAGTCTGATGCCCTCGTTGACCATTATGTCGAGCTCGTTCTTTGTGCGGCCGGTGCCGGGAATGAGGAACTGCACGTTTCTCCACACCTCGGAGCCGGACTTGTCGCTGCGGCGTGACAGGTCCCAGCGATATACCTTGTCACTGACCAGCACCTCCCACCAGCGTCCCGTGAAGAAAAGCCTTGTGGCAAGATTGTGAGCGCTGGAAAAAAGAAGCTTACCCTTGTTCTTTATACTAAGGCTTCCCCCGGAAGTGACGATTTCCACCCTGCCCGGGTGTTCAATCACGAAACGCTCCGGGAGGTTCTCAATGCGCCCGAGGTAGGTCTTGCGATAATATTTTTGGATGCGATGGTAAAGCACGGTGTTCTTCTCTATGAAGGACTTCACTTCTGCGGCTGTCACCACATCCAAGGGCAGCATCTGGGAGGCCGTGTTGTATGAATCCAGCTCGTTTCCGAACAGTTCCAGAAACTCCCTGTTGCTCACCCTCGCGGCAACGGGCCTCCTGTCGAAGTTGCGCAGGTTTATGACCTCACCCTCCTGGCTGTAGTACACCACCTCGTCGGAATACTTGTCGGCCACCTTCATAGCGGCAGCGGCCGAAACCTTGGTCCCTTCAGTAAGATTGTACATCAGGCGGTCACTGGGAGAAAGACGTTCCCTGATGCTCTCGCACAGCAACATAACCTTCTGGACATCAAAAGGATCAATGTGGTACTGGTGGGCGGTGACAGTGTTGGGGAGCATACCCAGCATAGGGATATATGCGTCCGCAACAGCGTCACTGTATAGCAGATGTACGACATCGGGGTGAAATTCCTTCACCCCGAGCCATATAGTCTCCATACGGTCACCTATCAAAATGATTTGATGCAAAGCCATCGTATAAGATTCGCAAAATGCTTTTACAAAGGTTTCGCGCTTGCGAAACCTGGATTAGCCATCTGACGGGACGCCGCTACAGCCTCTTGCGGATTTCCTTGGAAGCCTCCTCGTAGCCGGGCTTGTCCAAAAGGGCAAACATATTCTTCTTGTAAGCCTCTACGCCGGGCTGGTTGAAAGGATTGATGCCAAGGATGTACGCGCTTACGCCGCAAGCATATTCGAAGAAGTAGAAGAGTTCTCCGAGATGTTCCTCGTCGAGTTTTTCTATGGCCACTTCAATCTGGGGCACGCCGCCGTCGATATGAGCAAGCTTGGTGCCGAGCTGGGCCATCTGGTTGCACTCATCCACCCTCTTGCCTGCAAGGAAATTCAGGCCATCAAGGTTCTGTTCGTCAGCCTCAATAACCATCTTGCGAGAAGGAGTCGCAACACTCACGAGAGTCTCGAAAAGTATGCGCTCGCCATCCTGGATGTACTGGCCCATAGAGTGGAGGTCAGTGGTGAAATTGCAGGAAGCCGGAAAAATGCCCTTGCCGTCCTTGCCTTCGCTCTCACCATAGAGCTGCTTCCACCACTCGCCCAGATACTGAAGCTTGGGATTGAAGTTGATGAGCACCTCTATCTTCTTGCCAAGACCCAGATAAAGGGCGTTGCGCATTGCCGCATACTTGACGGCGGGATTTTCCCCGGATGCCTCGGAGCAGATGTCCTGCATCCGCTTTGCGCCCTCAAGCATCTTCTTCACATCATAACCGGCGGCCATAATAGGCAGCAGGCCCACGGGAGTAAGTACGCTGAAACGACCACCCACATTATCGGGGATGACAAAAGTCTTGTATCCCTCCTGGGTACTGAGGCTCTTGAGAGCGCCGCGGGCCTTGTCGGTAACGGCCACAATGCGCAGGGAAGCCTCTGCCTTGCCATATTTCTGTTCGATGAATTGCTTGATGATACGAAAAGCAACGGCTGGCTCGGTAGTGGTGCCGGACTTGGAAATCACGATGCAGGCCACGTTCATACCCTTCGCAAGGTCCATCAGTTCGCACAGATAATCCTCTCCGAGGTTCTCTCCGGCAAAGACGATGCGGGGAGCGTCAGTTCTCTGCACAAAGCCGTGTTGAAGAGCTTCAATGGCACATTTTGCACCGAGATAGGAGCCGCCTATACCTATGACTACCACGAGGTTGACACCCATTTCCCGCCACTTGTCGCACACTGCGCCGCACTGCTCGATAAGGTCGCTTTCAAGAGTTTCCGAGGGCAAAGTCTTCCATCCGAGGAAATCGTTGCCTGCGCCGGTACCGGCATCCAGTACGGCCTTGGTCGCAAGAGCCTTCTTTACATATTCCTGATAATCAGTGCTTTTGACAAAATTGTCACAGCCATTCAATTTTACACTAAGCATAATTTTTCTTTTAAAAGTTCAAACATACGAAGATACGGAAATATTTTGTATCCTCCGCGACATTCTGTAATTTTGTGGGCTTGATTTACGGCTATGAGCTATCCCAGTGAATTCATATCAGTCTTTGCCCGCAACTGCTCTGTCAGACGCATTGAAGCCACAGTCGCAAGAGCCTTTCTCACTTCCAACCACCGCTACGGCTTCAGCCGGGCCCGCTATCACTACGGCATCTTCATCAAGCGACAGGGAGGCGGTCTAAGGGATGCATCCGGACAGAAGTTCTGCCCTGTAGGAAC
>JAEDMF010000089.1 GCA_016303175.1 Bacteroidales bacterium | reverse complement strand
ATGGCTGTGTGGGCAAGTGAAACCACGCCGCCAAGACCCCAGGTCCACTTCTTGAATCGGATGGCAATGTAAGCGAAGATAACCAGCAGAGAGATAAGCACTGCGATTACGGCATTGCGCTTGATGTCGTTGGCGATTGTGGGACCTACGGCGTCAGAAGATATGATGCCGTTGGGATTATCCAATGTTGAACGGAAGCCGTCAAAGCTGATATCCTCTTTGAAGAAAGGCTTGAGAGAATTGTACAGAATCTCTTCAATCTCGGCATTGACTTCGTTGGAGCTGTCATCGTTCTTGTAGGCAGTGGTAATCTTTACCTGATTTTCTCCACCGAACTGTTTAACCTCTGCGGCGCCGGCTGTTTTTACGTTCTCGTCGGCCTCTGCGGCTGCCGTGAATGCGTCGGTAACAGCGCTGCGTACCTCCTCAGTTGTCACATTCTGGTCGAAGCGCACAACGAAGGTGCGGCCGCCGGTGAAATCAACGCCATAGGTGAAGCCCTTTGTGAAGATGCTTACGATGCAGCCGATGATTACGACGCCGGAGCAGATGTAGGCGATATACCTCTTAGAGATGAAATCAATGTGGGTATTCTTGAGGAAATTGCGGGTAAGCTTGTTGTCGAAGCTGATGTTCTTGCCGCGTTCCGCGCGTGTCGAGAAGATGAGGCGGGGAATGAAGATGGCTGTAAGAACGGAGGAGATGATACCGAAGATGAGGGTTGTGGCGAAGCCCTGAACGGGGCCTGAACCGAAGACGAAGAGCACGATACCCGTAAGAAGGGTTGTAATCTGACCGTCAACGATGGCGCTGTAGGCGTTCTTGAAGCCGTCGTCTATCGCTTTGCTGAGGCCCTTGCCTGCAAGCAGTTCCTCTTTGATGCGTTCATAGATGATAACGTTGGCATCTACGGCCATACCCATAGTCAGCACGAGACCTGCAATACCGGGAAGGGTGAGGACAGCGCCGAAGGATGTCAGCAGGCCGAAGAGCAGCAGGACGTTGCACAGCAAGGCGATGTCGGCTACCGCACCGGCTCCCTGGTAGAAGAATATCATATAGATAAGTACCAGGCAGAATGCGATGATGAAGGATATCAGACCTGCGTTGATGGACTGTGCGCCGAGTGAAGGACCGACTACGGACTCCTGAACTATGGTTGCGGGAGCGGGCAGTTTGCCGGATTTGAGCACGTTTGCAAGGTCCTGAGCCTCCTCGAGGGTGAAGTTGCCGGTTATCTGAGAAGAACCGCCGGTTATCTCTGAGTTTACCCTGGGGTATGAGTATACCATGCCGTCCAGCACGATGGCAATCTGGTGACCGATGTTGTCTTTGGTCATACGGGCCCAGATGTTGGCGCCTTCGGCATTCATTGTCATTGATACCTCAGGATGGCTCTCACCCTGTGCGCCGTACTGTACGCGGGCCTCGGTAACGCAGTCTCCGTCAAGGGGAGCCTTACCGTCTCGTGAAGCAGCCTTGATGGCAACGAGTTCGAAGCTGTTGCCGCCCTGGATGTAGGCAGAAGGCTTTACGCTCCACATAGGCCTGAACTCAGCGGGGAAGAGGGAAGCAATCTTGGGATCGCGGAGGATGTGTCCTACGGCAGCTGTGTCTGCTGCGCTTGCGAATCCTATGCAGCTACCCTCGGCAACTCGTCCGCCGTAGATATTGGGCTGGAGGAGGGAGAACAAGGGATTAGCCTTGCGGAAGGCCTCGCGGTCTGCGCTGTCGTCAGTTGCATTCTGCTGGATTTCCTGGTCAAGGATGTTGCCGTCGGCGTTATCCGTCTTGGCTGCGACAGCGGGAGCGTCATCTTTCTGGAGTTCTGCGAGCAGGTTGTTGGCCTCTTCCAGATAAGGGAAAATCTCACTGTTCTCGTAGCATGTCCAGAATTCGAGGGAAGCAGTGCCCTGGAGGAGCTTGCGCACACGCTCAGGCTCCTTTACGCCGGGAAGTTCCACGAGGATGCGGCCGCTCTCACCGATTTTCTGAATGTTGGGCTGGGTAACGCCAAAGCGGTCAATACGGTTACGTAGAACGTTGAATGAGTTGCTGATGGCGCTTTCGGCCTCTTGCTTCAGGACGGAAAGCACCTCGGCGTCGGAGGTCTGGGCGTTGATTTTGGAACTCATTTCGTAGGTTCCGAAAATCTGAGCAAGGGGTTTGCCGCCGGAAGTCTCCTCCCAGGCCTTGCCGAACAGGGTGATGAAGTCACGATTGTCGGTTACGCTGTTCTGACGGGCAATGGCCAGAGCTTTTGTGAATTCCTCGGACTGATTATTGTCCGCAAGGGCCTTTACGAGGTCTTCAAGCTGCACCTGCAGCATTACGTTCATACCTCCCTTCAGATCCAGGCCGAGGTTGATTTCCTTGGTCTTGACATCCTTGTAGGTGTAGTTGAGGTAAACCTTTTCTGTGGAAATTGAGTCGAGATACCATTTGCTCTTGTCTTTTGCGAGCTGGTTCTCTGCGTTGGCGCGCTCGATTTCGGGAATCTGAGCATAGGCGGCGCTTGCTTTGTACAGCTCCACGGCCTGCTCAGCATACTTGTCAGCCTTGTTCTCCTGCAGCTTGGCTACAAAGGTGAACGACAGCTGCCATACGCAGGCAAGTCCCAGCAGAATGGCCACCAATCGGATAAAACCTTTACTTTGCATAATTATTCAATTGTTTTATTTGTTGTCAAAACTGCTCCTGAGTGTCAGGAGGGCAAATAAGGGCACAAATTTACTATTTTTTTTGCATATAACATACTGACATAGTGCAATTTTTACAGTCGAATGCCAGAGGGAAGACTTTTCCGTTGTTGTGCAGGGAGACAGTGTGGTTTGCGATGAGCCTGCGTCCCTGTTCGTTTTTACGGCACAGGCCTAGTTCGTAAAGTATGCAGTAGCGGCTTGTCATCAGAGGTCTTGCTCCGGTGTGTGCGGGCGAAAATGCCTGACTTTCAGGGTCTTGCGTCGGAAGGGGAGAGGAGGTTTGTTTGGCTCGGTCAACGATGTCTTGTGCAGCCTCGGGCGAAAAGGCCTGGCCTTCAGGGACTTGCGCCGGAAGGGGAGGTAGGGGCTTATAGCGGGGCGGAGTGGCGGCTACGATGGCATCCAGACATTCAGAGAGGTCCCGACGGAGGGCATTGATGGCAGCCGCTCCCATCAGGGGCAGGTCCCCTTGCACACTTCTGAGCGAGAAACTGTGACGCCCGCTGGCTTTGCTGAGCTGGGTTGCATAAATTCCGGCCATTCTTTCCTGTCTGTCCGCTTTTTGCATTGCGACGGGGCCCAAGATCAGATTTTTGCGAGTACCGTCCTCCCGTACAGCTTCAAGTGTCAAAAGGCAGCAGCCATCCTCCCAATCCGTTTTGAGTTCCAATGCTACGTCCATCAGCCTTCTGGGCATATTGTTTTCCAGTTCCTTTTCGAACTTGAGGTCATTGTTGCGCCACAGGTCAGCTCCCTCTTTCAATTGTGCATTGCTTTTGCATTCAATTTCCTGAAGTATCGTACTGTCGTCCTGTGCCCAGCCGCACGCCGCGGACAAGGTGCGAACCCTGTCCGCCCGGAGGCCTGCAAGTCCTCCCGCCGGCGTCGCGAAACACAAACCGTCCCCATTCCCTATGATTTTGTCGCTGCTGATGCGGAAAATGGCAGACCGCCCCTCTGTGCGCACCCGTCCGACCTTTCCTATATATTCCCCCACACCCTTCGTTGCCACCCCGCTGCACCAATCACCCCTGGAACCCTCCAGATACAAACTCGTGTAGGACCGGTTGAACGTTTTGTTTACATCCGGCACGAACCCTCCGTTGCAATGTCCGAAAGAGGCCCTTCTGTACCGACCTCCGCCAGCCTCGACGATACGGTCCAATTCAAGGGAATAATGCCGCACTACATTTTTTACGTACGAAGCATCCTTCAATCTCCCCTCGATTTTGAAGGACACCACGCCGGCATCGGCCAGTTCTGCCAGGTGCGCGCTGAGATTCAGGTCCTTGAGCGAGAGCAGAGCTTGATTGCGCGCAAGCACTTTGCCGTCATCTCTGACGAGGTCATAGCGGCTGCGGCAGGGCTGGGAACATTCACCCCTGTTTGCGCTGCGCCCGGTCAGACACTCCGACAGGTAACAGGCCCCGCTGTAGCAAACGCACAACGCTCCGTGCACGAAGCACTCCAACTCCACGCAGGAAGGCACGGCGGAGCGGATTTCCTTAATCTGTTCCAAAGAGAGCTGGCGTTCCAGAATGAGCCTCGAGAAGCCGGCCCTGACAAGCTCTGCCGCCCTCTCCGGCCCGGTGATTGTGCATTGGGTGCTGGCGTGGAACTCTTCTCTCCACGGCCCGTATTCCGCAAGCAGCGAGGGCAGGGACTCATCCTGCATTATGAAGGCGCTGACGCCGATGTCCTTCATTGCCAGAATCATCTTCACCAGCGCCTCCTTTTCTTTTGCATCCGATGTGAGCGTATTGACTGTGACATACACTCTGACACCATAGAATGAGGCTTCCCTGCACAGTTTTTTGATGTCCTCTACGCTGTTGCCGGCTGCTGCCCTGGCCCCAAAAGACGGCCCTCCGATATACACGGCATCGGCACCGCAACGTATAGCAGCGATGCCGATGTCGGCTGTTCTGGCCGGAGCCAGAAGTTCGAGGGAGGTCATTATTTTGCCTGTGCTTTCAGAGCATCTACAGCGGCCTTGATCTGGGCATCGTTGGGATTGATTTCCAGATACTTGCTGAGGTATTCAGTTGCTCCTTTCAGGTCCCCTGCCTTCTGTGAGGCAACTCCCGCAATCTTATAGGCGTTTGCGTTGGGCTTGTACTCTGCGCTCTTGAGGGCAGATGCGATAGCCTCTTTGTACTTGCCTGCCTTGAGGAAACCGCTGGCCTCTTTGACGAAGATGTTGCTTAGCTGTTTGACAGCGTCATTTTCCAGACCGAGTTCCTTTGCCTTCTCAAAAGCGGCGATGGCAATGTCTTTCTTGCCCAAGGCGCTGTTCACCTGACCCTTCTGAAGCCAAGCCTTGCCGTTGTCGGGTTCTGCAGCCAGCAAAAGGTCAAGATAGTTGTTTGCCTCCGTATAGTGAGCGGCCCTGTTTTCCTTGTCTGTACCGGCAGCTTTGATTTCTGAGCTGGCAATAGCCTGATACAGCTGCTGGATTTTCTCTGCAGCCTTGGTCTTTGCCTCTTCCATACCGAATTCCTCTGCTGTCTTGACATTCTGCTCGAGCTGGGCGATGGCTTCCTTGAGTTTGCCTGCGTCGATGAGGTCGTTGGCAAGTTTGTTCTGGGCCAGAGTGATACCCTGCTTGCAGGACTCAACGAGTTCTGCCGCACCTTCGTCGCCACACTGCTCAGCCTCTGCCTTGGCTTGCATGAAGCCGTCAAGCGCAGCCTGCGCGTTGTCTGCCACAAGGGCCTCGTTGGCTTCCTTTGCCTTGTTGGTTGCTGATTCGAAGTTTTGTGCTGAAACCGCTCCTGCGCTCAGGAGGGCAATGCCGAGGATTACAAATATTTTCTTCATTATCGTTTAATTTATAAATTTCAAAAAGCACTTCCCTGCAAAAGTAGCAAAATTTGAGTAATTTTGCATAAACTAATGTTTGAGAATGAAGATATTCAGGAACAATATATTTAAGACAGCTGTTTATCTGTTTTTTTTGTGCTTGTCCGGGCCGTTTGCAAATGCCGGGTCCGGATTAGCCCAACTGAGTAAGGACCCAACCGTAACTGTGGGTAAACTGCCCAATGGCATGGCCTGTTATTTCGACGTGAACAAATCTGGAGACGGGATGATAAGTCTTTCTCTGGTACAGCGTTACAGCCTGCTGGTTCCCAGGGAGCAATTGGTGGAGCAGAGTCGCAGGCATTTCACCGATGCTAGTTTTGGAAGCACGGGCATAGAGGGGATATTGGCGCGCAATAACGTCCATCCCGGGCCCGATGGTTACATCATAGCCAGGGAAGGGTCAGTGGAATACAGATTTTCCGGCATATCCACCGCCCGCGCCGATGTCGCTTTGGATTCTCTGTTGTTTTCAGTATTCCGTATAGCGCGTATGGCTGCCGAATGCGGGACACCGTCGAAGGATCAGGCAGTAATTGTGGCGGGAGATTTCGACAGGGCGGCTCTTTCTACCAAGATGAATCTGCTTAGCCTGATGGTGGCTGATGTGCAGGGCGAGACTTTCCAGCCGGAATACCAGTGGAAGCCTGAGAAATACAAGGATGGCATCCGTTCGAGCGGCGGACGTCCGGCCCGCATCAGCCTGCAGTGGCATGGGGCCAGGCTGCCGGATTCTTACCTCGGGACTGTTCTGCCCCTGGTTTCGCGCAAGATGAACGGGGAGTTCGGTCATATTCTGAAAGGGAGACTTTACCCTGCCTTGCGCTCGGACGGCATAGATGCAAGAATACAATATGAATATCAGGGCAGTACGGACGTATCGACAGACGAGTGCAGCAAACTGACCGTATTGTGTGAAGAAAAGGACACGGCGCAAATCCGTCCCATAGTGCAGCGGGAACTGGATCGTCTGGCCACCTATGGCGTGGACGACATTGAATATGCCTATGCCAGAGACACTTATATGTTTGCGTGGCAAAGGAAGGTGGCGGCCGCTGATCCTTCCGATACAGAGTGTGTGGCCAAGTGTAAGTCCGCTTTCCTGTATGGCTCCACCCTTGCCTCCGATGCCGATCAGATGCGTTTCCTGTACAGGAACGTACCCGATACGACTCAGACCAGACTTTTTAATGAATGGATGA
>JAEDMF010000088.1 GCA_016303175.1 Bacteroidales bacterium | reverse complement strand
CAATTTTTTCTGTTTGCTTCTTTCTGAATTCTGCAAGTTTGTCCCGCAGAACGTCGTCCGTGACGGACAGTATGGATATGGCGAGCAAGGCTGCGTTTTTCGCCCCGTTCACTGCCACAGTCGCAACCGGTATGCCCGAGGGCATCTGTACAGTGGAAAGCAGGGCATCCATACCTCCGAAAGCCTTGCCGCATACCGGTACGCCTATGACGGGCAGGGTAGTGTAGGCGGCCGTGACTCCTGCAAGATGGGCCGCCCCGCCTGCTCCTGCGATTATTGCTCCTATGCCCCTCTCCCGCGCCGATGTCGCATATTCGGCAAGCAGGGCCGGAGCGCGGTGGGCGCTGATTACTCTCTTTTCCACCTCTACTCCGAATTCTGCGAGGGTTTCGATGGCGGCCTTCATTATCTCGAGGTCGCTTGTGGACCCCATTATTACACTGACTTTCATAGTTGCATCCGTTTGGGTTTATTCTCCGCGGGAATAGTTGGGTGTTTCCTTGGTGATGGTCACGTCGTGGGGATGGCTTTCGGCCATACCGCTGCTGGTGACGCGGGTGAATTTGGCGTTCTTCAGGGTTTCAAGGTTGGGGGCACCGCAATAGCCCATTCCGGACCGCAGGCCGCCGATGAGCTGGTAAACAGTCTCCTCCAAAGTACCCTTGTAGGGCACCCGGCCGACTATGCCTTCCGGCACAAGTTTCTTGGTCTCTGTCTCCTTGTCCTGGAAATACCTGTCCTTGCTGCCTGCCGCCATTGCGTCGAGTGAGCCCATTCCGCGATAGCTCTTGAATTTGCGCCCGTTGTAGATGATGGTCTCGCCCGGAGCCTCCTCTGTGCCGGCAAACATCGACCCGCACATAACGCAGTCGCCGCCCGCCGCAAGGGCTTTCACTATGTCGCCGGAATAACGCAGACCTCCGTCCGCTATCATAGGTACGCCGGAACCCTTGAGAGCCTGGGCGACTTCAAAAATGGCTGAAAGCTGGGGCACTCCCACTCCTGCGATGATACGTGTGGTGCAGATGGAGCCGGGACCTATGCCCACTTTCACTCCGTCAGCTCCCGCTGCCAGCAGGGCGCGCGCCGCATCTGCGGTTGCCACGTTGCCCACAACCACGTCGAGCTCGGGGAAGGCAGCCTTGATTTCGCGCAATTTGTCGATTACGCCCTTGCTGTGACCGTGCGCGCTGTCCAACACCACGGCGTCCACTCTTTCAGCCACGAGAGCCTTGACCCTTTCCAGCGCATCCGGGGTGATGCCTATTCCGGCCGCTACCCTGAGGCGTCCCTTCGCGTCCTTGCAGGCGTGGGGGTGAGTCCTCTCCTTGGTTATATCCTTATATGTAATCAGACCCACAATCTTGCCGGCCTCGTTCACTACGGGCAATTTCTCTATTTTATTGGCCTGGAGTATGGCCAGAACCTTATCCCTGGTGTAATCACTCTCGCTTATGGTAATCAGACCCTCACTGGTCATCACCTCGTCAATTTTCTTGGAAAGGTCCGTCTGGAAGCGTACGTCCCTGTTGGTGACTATGCCTACAAGCACGTTCTCCGCATCCACCACCGGTATGCCTCCGATATGGTTGTCGTGCATCATCTGCAGCGCGTCTCCCACCGTCTGGTCACGCAGGATGGTTACCGGGTCTGTAATCATTCCGTTCTCGGCCCTTTTCACTTTCCGCACTTCGGCCGCCTGTTGAGCTATGCTCATATTTTTATGAATAACGCCGATACCTCCTTCTCTTGCGAGAGCGATGGCCATCGGCGCTTCTGTTACAGTGTCCATAGCAGCGGACACGATAGGAATGTTGAGTTGGATGTTTCTTGAGAATTTGCAGTGGAGGTCAACCTCACGCGGCAGAACCTCAGAATATGCAGGAATGAGCAGGACGTCGTCGAACGTCAATCCTTCCATTGCCACTTTTTCTTCGATCAATGACATAAGGCGTATAATTTTTAAGTCACAAATTTACCGACTTTTCTTTGATATTCTGCAAGATTCGAAGAAGAAAATCCAACACTTTTCAACAATTTTTCAACAATTGGAAGATTGTGGAATTTGAAGTTTTCCATTTGAAAAAAAATCGCTAAATTTGAAGGTTTGAAAATTTTTTTCAGACTGAATTTTAACTCAAACAATCAAAATTATGGACAACTTTACCAAAAAGTATGTGGAGAACTTCATGGCAAATGTGATTGCCAAAAATCCCGGAGAAAAAGAGTTTCATCAGGCCGTGCGCGAGGTAGTTGAGAGCGTCGCTCCCTACATCACCGCATATCCCCACCTTATGGATCTCAAGATAATGGAGCGCATCGTAGAGCCCGAGCGCGTCATAATGTTCCGTGTTCCCTGGGTTGACGACAAGGGTCAGGTACAGATTAACCGCGGTTTCCGTGTGCAGATGAACAGCGCCATCGGTCCCTACAAGGGCGGCATCCGCTTCCATAGCAGCGTAAATCTTTCAATAATGAAATTCCTTGCCTTCGAGCAGACATTCAAAAACAGCCTTACAACCCTCCCTATGGGCGGCGCTAAGGGTGGTTCCGACTTCTCTCCCAGAGGCAAGTCCGACAATGAGGTAATGCGCTTCTGCCAGAGCTTTATGACCGAGCTTTACCGTCACATCGGTCCCGACACAGACGTGCCTGCCGGCGATATCGGCGTGGGCGGCCGTGAAGTAGGCTTCCTTTTTGGCCAGTACAAGCGCATCCGTGACGAGTTCACCGGTACTCTCACCGGCAAGGGTCAGGCTTGGGGCGGTTCCCTGCTTCGTCCCGAGGCTACAGGTTACGGTACCTGCTATTTCGCCCAGGAAATGCTTGCTACACAGGGCAAGAGCTTCGAGGGTCAGAGAGTGCTCATTTCCGGTTCCGGCAATGTGGCTCAGTACGCCGCAAAGAAGGCTATGGAACTTGGCGCAAAAGTGCTCACAATGAGTGATTCCAACGGTTATATCGTTGACGAGGAAGGCTTCAATGAGGAGAAACTTGCCTATATCTTCGACCTCAAGCAGGTTCGTCGTGGCCGTATCAAAGAATATGTAAGCAAATATCCCAATGCCAAATACTTCGAGGGAGAGCGTCCCTGGAGCGTTCCCTGCGACATAGCCCTGCCTTGCGCAACCCAGAACGAGCTAAATGGCGAAGAGGCCAAGACCCTCATCAAGAACGGCTGCTACTGCGTTGCCGAGGGTGCCAATATGCCTTCAACTCCTGAGGCTATCGCCGCCTTCCACGAAGCAAAGATTCTCTACTCTCCCGGCAAGGCTTCCAATGCCGGCGGCGTTGCAACTTCAGGCCTTGAGATGAGCCAGAACTCAATGCGTCTCAAATGGACTTCCGAGGAAGTTGACAAGAACCTCCACAGAATCATGTCCGATATCCACGCTGCCTGCGTTAAATACGGCACAGAGGAGGACGGTTACGTCAACTATGTCAAAGGCGCCAACATTGCCGGCTTCATCAAGGTTGCCAATGCAATGACCGAACAGGGCATAGTATAATGAATGTCTTATAGAGATGATTACCCTTCTGATTAGTATCGTAGCCCTAATTCTGGGCTACGTATTTTATTCCCGTCTGATACAGAGAGTGTTCTCTCCCGATCCGCTGAGGACAACTCCGGCCTATGCCATCAACGACGGTGTGGATTACGTACCGATGCCTACTTGGAAGGTGTTGATGATCCAATTTCTGAACATAGCCGGCACGGGTCCTATTTTCGGCGCCATAATGGGGGCGAAGTTCGGCCCGTCCTGCTATTTGTGGATAGTGCTCGGCTGCATTTTTGCCGGAGCTGTCCACGACTATCTCTCCGGTATGTTGTCCCTGCGCCACAACGGGGCGTCCTTGCCGGATTTGGTAGGCAAATATCTCGGCACGGGAACCCGTGGAGTGATGCTTGTATTCTCGGCTGTAATGTTGCTTCTTGTGGGAGCCGTATTTATCTACAGTCCTGCCGAAGTGTTGGGCAATATGATAAACCCCGAGAGCAAGACAGATGACATAATATGTATAGTCGTCATTATACTATATTATATAATAGCGACCCTTGTTCCTATCGACAAAATCATAGGCAAAATCTATCCTGTTTTCGCGATAGGCCTGATTTTCATGGCTTTGTCACTTTTTATCTGCCTGATAGTGAAGTGGCCTGCCGACATTCCTGAAATCTGGGACGGGATTGCCAACCGTACCCCCGCTGCCGGAAGCATTTTCCCCTGTCTTTTCATTACCATAGCCTGTGGGGCGGTGAGCGGTTTCCACGCCACCCAGTCCCCCCTGATGGCCCGCTGTCTCAAGAATGAGAAGCTCGGCCGTCCCGTGTTCTATGGCGCAATGATACTTGAAGGCGTTGTCGCCCTGATTTGGGCAACCGTGGCTTCATATTTCTTCTATGGAGGCGGTGCCGCTGAGTTCGGTTCGGCAGCCAATGTGGCTGCACCCCAGCTTGTTGCAGTGGTATGCAAGGGATGGCTTGGTACGGCAGGCGCAGTGCTTGCCATTCTCGGCGTAGTTGCGGCTCCCATTACCAGCGGAGATACTGCTCTGCGTTCTGTGCGTCTGACTGTATCAGAGGCCTTCAAAATCGATCAGAAGGGTATTGGCAGGCGTCTCGCCGTGAGCATCCCCATTTTCGCCGTTACTCTTGCACTGCTGATGTTCAATATCTTCAATGAAGATGGATTCAGCATTATCTGGAGGTATTTCGGCTGGGCAAACCAGACTATGGCGGCCTTCACTCTATGGATGTTGACGGCCTTCCTTGTCAAGGAGCGCAAGGGTGCTTGGTATCTGCTGACTCTCCTTCCTGCCGTGCTTATGACAAGTGTCTGTCTGACCTTCATTGCTACGACTAAAATTGGCTTCAACATCCCGGCTGCTTACACCAGCATCATCGGCGCTGCAACTGCTGTTGCAAGTCTTCTGATATTTTTCCTGCTGAAAGCTCGGACAAGGAGAAATATAATCTGATCCCGGTACAGTCCCTCTATTTGATTCTCAATACGTAGAGAATAGGGAAAATCTCAAGCCTGCCCACAATCATAAGAATCATCGAAATGTATTTGGCGATTATGGGCAGGTGAGAGTAATTGTCCATTGAACCTATGCTGCCCATTCCGGGGCCGACATTTCCCATACAGGCGATTGCGGCCGTCCAGGCTGTTGTTATGTCCGTGCCGCTCATTACTATGCCTATGGCTCCCACAAAGATGATGATGGTATAGCACATTATGAAGATGAGGGCTTCATTGGCCTTTTTTGTAGGCACTGTGATGTTGTCCAACTTTATCTGGCTGACCATATTGGGGCTGCGCAGTTCCTTGATTCTCTGCCTGAGGCATTTGATGCATATTATGGCCCTGTCCATCTTGATGCCGCCGGAGGTGGATCCGGAACATCCGCAGACGAGGGAGCCCATTACGATGAGGAATTTGCAAGAGGCCGGCCACAGCGTGGTGTCGTCAGTTGCGAAGCCTGTAGTGGTGAATATGGATGCAGTCTGGAAGGCTGAGAGCCGGAGACTTTGCATAAAGGGCATTCCGGCGCGCCTGATAAGTTCCAGAGTCAGGAAGATTGTACCGGCAATGAAGGCTCCGAAGAAGAAGCGGGTGACCTCGGAGCGGTAGAGGGGCTTGAGGCTGCGGCTGCTGAAGGCATTGCTCAGTAGCACGAAGCGTACGCTGGCAAGCAGCATGGACACTATCAATACTGCCTCCACAAGGGGATTGTCGAAGGCGGCGATGCTGGAGTTTTT
The DNA here is from genome assembly GCA_016303175.1 of Bacteroidales bacterium. Classification (GTDB taxonomy): domain Bacteria; phylum Bacteroidota; class Bacteroidia; order Bacteroidales; family UBA932; genus Cryptobacteroides. Next base: position 1,122 of record JAEDMF010000088.1, on the reverse strand, counting down.
CGTACTGAAGCCGCAGGTGCTGCATGCGGACATTGCGTGCGTGGTTGCGTCAAACCAGGACAAACCGCTGATTTTTAGCAAGAAGCAGGAACTCAGCGTAAGCACAATATAGGTTGTGACGGTGATTTTGGCAAAGGATTGGGGTTTTATGCGTGTGGCTCCCAAAGCGATGCTGGACATTTCCACTCCCGTCAAGGTGGCGCCATTGCCTCCGGAAGAGGGGAGCAGCAGGGAGAAGAGGGCTATTATGCCCACGCCGCCTATCCAAGCTGTGGACATTCTCCAGAAAAGCAGGCCCTTTGGAAGCGCCTCTATGTCGTTCAGTATGGATGCTCCAGTCGTGGTCAGACCCGAAATGGTTTCGAAAAGCGCATTTGTTACGGTGAAGCATTTGCCGTACATAAGATAGGGGAGCATTCCCAGCACGCTGCAGGAGAACCAGGCTCCCGCTACTATGTAGTACCCTTCTTCCCTGCTCAATTTGTATTTGCCGCTTACGAAAATTCTGGGGAAGACTCCGATTATTCCGGCTAATATACCCGAATACACCAGAGGCCAGAAGCCTTCGTCAAAGCCGTTGAAGGCAGATACGGCCGCCGATACCAGCATAAAGCCGGACATCAGCAGAAGGGCGAAGCCCACATATTTCGAGATAACCTCTATCCTGAGATTTTTCATACCTAAAGCAACATCTGCCGAAAACCCTGCAAAGTTAGTAATTTTCGCTGAATGTTGCGCACGTTGTACAATACACTCCGAAAAGACCACCCCCGGGAATAAAATGATTATGGTGCACATAGCCCGTTTGGGAGAAGTCATGTTTAAAGTCGTGGAGATTTTCGGGTAAGCCGACTTAAACACAGGGTTTTGCACCTGCCTTTGCTTGGACAATCGCAAATGCAATTGCCTCGGCCATGATAACCGCAGCAAGAACTACAATCCATATTACTATCTCCGTTCTTATCAATTCAGTCTGCTATAGCGCTGTAAGCAGCACCCCGAAGCCTTCAAGAAGGTTGAATGGAACTACACCTGCTCCAAAGTCCTCCCGCTCTTCAGCCCCGAAGCCAGCGACGAAGTCAAAGCCCTGATTAAACAACTCGACCTCGTGCTCGTCGAATA
>JAEDMF010000087.1 GCA_016303175.1 Bacteroidales bacterium | reverse complement strand
AATTAAGGAAAAAGCCTTACATTTGTGCGCTCTCGGCTTGCTTTGTAGGCATTTTGCAAATTTTTGTCCTTAGTTTTGCATCCGAGAGTAAGGAATATGAAATAGGTTATTTTTTGAAGATTCCTAAAGTCATTCAGGGACGGGTTATGGATAAAATCATTGTATATACCTGCATCACAGGCTCTTACGATACACTTATGCAGCCTTTTCAGGCGCCGGAGGACTTTGAGTTCATTTGTTTTGTGCAGAAGGGCGCAAAGAAGCAGGACTATTCAGGTGTGTGGAAAATTGAGGAAATTCCCTTCGAATGGGAGGATATGACCCTGCTTGCGCGCAGTCAGAAACTTAACCCTCATACCTGTTTGCCGGAGGAGAGCCGCTGGAGTCTGTGGCTTGACGGGAATGTGCGCATTACTGGAGATTCTGTTTATAAGCTGTGTAGACAATTGAGGGACAGGGACGTGAAGTTCGCCGGCGTGCGCCATCCCTTCAATGATTGTCCTTACAGGGAGGCCCTGAAGTGCCTTGTGGACCGAAGGGAAAGGCTTGGCAAATTGCTGAGGGTAGTCACCTTCCTGCGCAGAGGAGGGGTTCAGGAGCACGCCGGTCTGATGGAAACCAATATGATTTTCCGCAAGCATAATGACCCGGCCGTAGTGAATTTTGACCGTTGGTGGTGGGAATGCCTCGTGCATCTTTCCAACAGGGACCAGCTCACGCAGACCTTTGCTCTGATGGATACCCCTGAGCTCGAATGGGAGTATATGCTTCCCGAGGGTAGCTCCACCCGCAATTGGGAAGGTCTGGAGTATGTTCCGCATCCCGCCGCTGCCTCTTCCTCCTCAGCCGCCTCTTCATCCTCCTCAGCCGCCTCTTCATCCCCCTCCGCCGGCTCCTCATCTGCTATCGCTTCTTCTGGCTCAGCCTCCTCCGCAGTCGGCTCAGATCCCGTAGGTCCCTCCTCCGCTTCCTCCTCTGCTGCCTTTGCCGCGTGGTGGCAGCGAAAGAAGAAATATGGCCTTAACAAACCGCAGGCACTCATTCTGAAGGCCTGGATATGGGCTTCCCGCTTCCTTGTGAGAAGAAAGTAGCCCTGCTAAAGCTTTTTCAGCATAGCTCCGACCGGGCAGACAAACCTGCAGAAGGGCCTGTTGACGAAAATGCTCAACACCAGGAAAACCGCAGCAAAGGCGATTACAATCCACTGGGCGCTGTCCCAGATGAAGGCTGAGAAGATTTCGTAATTCATCCAATCAAGGAAGATGCCGCTCCAAGAGAGCACCATCAGCACTGCCCACAATATATATTGCACCCATTTCAGTCCCTTTATGACCTTGGGGCTCATATTGAGCTTCTTATTGCTGCACTTGCCGACGAGTTCCTGCGCCGAGCCATAGGGACAGGCCCAGGTGCAGTAATAGTTCTTTTTCCCGAAAAGGGGATAGATAAATGCCAGCACTAGCAGCAGGGCCAGAGTCAGGTTCATTATGCCCAGGCCGTTAGACATTGCCCCCACAAGGGACGAGTAGCTCAGGAAAGTTGCGCTGTAGAAGCCCAGCACAGCCACATTCAGCACCATTTGCACCATTCTGTAGGTCTTGTTTTTGACAAAAAGAGGTAGTATGGCGGCCATCAGGGCCACTATGAAGGCAATTATGAGCTTGGCAATGGCGGCCGGGTCGTGTTTTGTTCCTTTCAGCAGGTCGGAACTGTTGCCGGGAATCTGGGCAAGGGCCAGGTCCATATTGGCAATTAAGGCAGAAGAGCTGAAGGTACAGCCGCTTACGGCATCCACCTCGGCTGCGCGGGCTTCATCTACCGTCTTGCCTATGTATTGGGGCAGCAGCACCTTTGTCGCGTGACGCAGGAAGCCCGGAGTCTCGGAGTTCTCCAGCACGGCAATACTGTCTATTCGTCCTTCGGTGACGAAGACTTTGAGGGGCAGGGGACCTGCATAGCCCAGAATGTCCTTGGAAAGTTCAGAGGTGTTCACAATGATGGTCCCGTTCCGGATTTCCAGTCTTGTAGTGTCTGATGCCCCCTTGCTTGCAAAGTGGATATCGTGGCCCAGCAGGCGGCCGTCTCGGCGAAGGGATATGGCTGCTATGACAAGCAGGGCCGTCAGGAGCGCGAGTATGCGTTGGATAAGTGTCTTTGTCATTTATAGGAATTATTTCTTTTTGTTTATGGGCAATAGTTTCTTTTTGTTTTTGAAGAAGAAGGATTTCTGTTGTTTCTTGCGCTCGCCATCCCTCTCTACGAAGACGCTTTTGAGCGTACGCGGGTCCAATCCTGTGGCGAACATAATCGAGGAGGTTGTCATCGGCGTGGGCATAAAGTCCTGCACTTGGTCCATCCAAATGCCTTTGAGACAGGGGTTTGAGGCCAGTTTGCGCATATCTTCAAGGGTGCATCCCGGATGGGACGAAATGAAGTAGGGCACAAGTTCGACGTGGGTGCCTTCTCTGCGGTTGATAGCATCGAATTCCCTGCGCAGGGTCCCGAACAGTTTGAAGGAAGGTTTGGCCATAAGGTCAAGCACATGGTCTTCGGTGTGCTCGGGGGCTATTTTCAGGCGGCCTGAGCAGTGTTTGAGCATCAACTCCCGCAGGTACTCCCTTCCTCCCTCTGCGTTGAAGCCTTTTTCGTCTAAAAAGAGGTCGTAGCGTACCCCGCTGCCTACGTAGGCGTGCCTTATCCCCTTAACCGAGCAGACTTTGTCGTACAGGTCCAACAGCCTTTTGTGGCTGCGCTCGAGGTTGGGACACACTCTGGGATAGAGGCAGGATTGGCGGCGGCACTTGGCGCAGAGGCTGGAGTCCTTGCCCTTCATTCCGTACATATTGGCCGTGGGAGCTCCAAGGTCGGAGATATTGCCTTTGAAGGAGTCCATTTTGGCAAGCTTTTCTACCTCCGCCAGTATGGATGCTTCGCTGCGGCTTTGGATGACCTTCCCCTGGTGAGCCGCGATGGTGCAGAAATTACATCCTCCGAAACAGCCCCTGTGGGTGATGATGCTGTCCTTAATCATATCGTAGGCGGGGATGCGCTTGCCTTTGTAACGCGGGTGAGGAAGTTTGGTGAAGGGCAGGTCCCAGAAGGAATCCATTTCCTCCGTTGTGGAGGGAGGCAGGGGAGGGTTGACCTGAATGTAGCCGTCCTGCACGGGTTCAATCAGGGTTTGCGGGGCAGCCACGTTGGAGTTGAGTTCAATGTGTCGGAAGTTTTCTGCGAGACAGCGTTTGTCCTTCAGACAATCCTCGTAGCTATGCAGAAGTTTTGCTCCGGTGCTGCCTTCATTCAGCACACCGTCACCCTCCGCCTTGATGCGCGGGCTGCCTTTGCGGAAGAAGGCGAACTGGGCAAGAGTTTCCAACTGCCTCCGGCTCCATCCTTTCTCTATGGCTCTGGTGATGTTCAGCATAGCTTTTTCTCCCATACCGTAGCAAAGGAAGTCCATCCCGCTGTCCACAATGACCGAGGGCATAATGCTGTCAGACCAGTAGTCGTAGTGGGTCAGGCGGCGCAGGGATGCTTCCACTCCTCCGGCTATAACGGGCACCTCCGGCCACAGTTCCTTGAGTATTCTGCAATATACGCTCACAGCCCTGTCAGGCCTCATCCCCGCGCGTCCTTCCGGTGTGTATGCGTCGTCGCTGCGCAGACGTCTGGCTGCTGTGTAGTGGTTCACCATAGAGTCCATTGCGCCGGCGTTCACGGCGAAGTACAGCCTCGGCGCCCCCAGCTTGCGGAAGTCCCTTAAGTCGTCCCTCCAGTTGGGCTGGGGAACTATGGCCACGCGGTAGCCGTATGACTGGAGGTAGCGTGCGATGCACGCCGTGCCGAAGCTGGGATGGTCCACAAAGGCATCTCCCGTGAAGAATATGATGTCTATGTAGTCCCAGCCGAGTTTTTGGACTTCCTTCAATGATGTGGGAAACATTTCTGCCATAGCTCCTGCATTAAATTTGGGCTTTGTGTCTGCCGGGCAATTCATCCGTAAATTCCCCTTTTGCTGCAAATTTAAAACCCGAATTGCAAAGATAAGAATCATTTTTGCTAACTTCGCCGATTGATTTGTAAAACCTGCAAATGAAACTTTTGAGAGTATGAAACAGATATTTGTTTTTATTGCAGCCCTTTTTGCTGCAGCAACAATGTCCGCCCAACAGCAGCCCCAACCCCTTCCGAATGACCCGGAAGTGAGGGTGGGTAAGCTCGAGAATGGACTTACCTATTACATTCGTCACAATGACAAGCCCGAGAAAAGGTGCGAGTTCTATCTTGCATCCAATGTCGGAGCAATCAACGAGGGCCCGGGTCAGGACGGTCTTGCCCACTTCCTTGAGCATATGTGCTTCAATGGCCTGAAGAACCTTCCCGGCAAGCAGATGCTCGAGTATCTTCAGAAGATAGGCTGCTCTTTCGGCGGCAACATCAATGCTTCCACCGGCGTGGAGACGACCCAGTATATGCTGAACAACGTTCCCGTCGTGCGCGAGGGCATCATTGATACCTGTCTGCTTGTAATGCACGATTATTCCCACTTCGTGCTGAATGAGGAGAAGGAAATCAACTCCGAGAGAGGAGTCATCCTTGAGGAGAAGAGGACGCGCAACAATGCCGGCTGGAGAATTTTCGAAAAGAGTATGCCTTATTATTATGGGAACACCAAGTACGCCACGACCAACATCATCGGCTCGGAGGAGACCCTGAAAACCTTCCCCCGCGAGGCTATCGTGGATTTCTACCAGACCTGGTACCGTCCCGACAAGCAGGCCGTAATAGTCGTCGGAGACATTGATGTGAACCAGATCGAGGCTAAAATCAAGACCCTCTTCGCCGATATTCCTGCCCCTGTGAACCCCAAGGAGATGGAACCCATCTTCATCCCCGAGAATGAGGAACCCGTCGTGGGCGTGATTACCGATGATGAGGTCCCTTCCAATAGCTATTCAATTCTTTGGAGACGTACCGCCGTTCCCGAGCAGTTCAACAATACGGATCAGGTTTTCCTCCTGAACCTTGTGTATGACCTCTTCTCTATGGCCATCGACGAGCGTCTTGAGGATATCTCCTCAAAACCCGACGCTCCCTTCCTCTCTGCCGCTGTAGGCAGCGAAAATCTGATGGAGACCTGTGACGCAATGGGCGCTTCGGTCGAATTCAAGAATGGTCAGGATATTGAGGCCCTCACTGCCATTATGACCGAAGTTGAGAGAGCCAAGAGATACGGCGTGACTGCCGCCGAGCTCCAAAGGGCCAAGGACAATCTGCTTTCTTCGTATGAGAAGGCGGCTCAGGGCGCGGACAGCCGCAAGAATTCGGAGTTCATCCGTCCTCTGATCAGCAACTTCTTCGACAATACTCCCTTTATGACTCCCCAGACGAGGTACGACATCGCGAAGATGATATGTTCACAGCTGAATGAAACGATAATCAACCAGCTCGCCTGTCCTCTGTTTACCGATAAGAATATGGTTGTGCTGCTTGTCGGTCCTTCTTCTGTCGAGCATCCTTCCGAGCAGCAGATTCTCGACGTCGTGCTAGCTTCCCGTAAGGCTGAGGTGTCAGCCCCGGCAGTTGAGGAGACTGGCTTGACTCTTCTGGATGCATCCCGTATCAAGGGTTCCAAGGTCAAAACAAGCTCGGAGAGCATCTCCGGCTCTACTGAATGGGTGCTCAAGAATGGTGTCCGCGTAGTTGTGCTTCCTACCGAGTACAAGAAGGATGAGGTGATGGTCAAGCTTGTTATGGACGGAGGCGAATCCCTCATTACGGACGAAGAGCTTTATTCCTTCGAAGACAATGTACTCGGTTTGTATATGCAGAACAGCGGTCTGAGCAGTTTCAGCAAGTCGGAACTGAACAAACTGCTTGCAGGCAAGATGGTTACTGTCCTGCCCTATTTTGACAGGACCCAGCACGGCATCACCGCGACTTCCACACCCAAGGACCTTGAAACGGCTCTCCAGCTGCTCTATCTGGAGTTTACTGATCCCCGTTTTGATGAAAACGAGTACAAGATTGGAATTGACCAACTCAATTCAATGCTGCCCAACCTCGAGACCAATCCTATGTTCCAGCTCCAGAAGAGGATTACATCTACTGTTTACAGTTCTTCTTCCCGCCGTTTCATCGTCAATGCCGACGTTCTCGCCAAGGCCAGCCTCGCCAATACCGAGAAGGCCTACAGGAGACTCTTCAGCAGTGCAGCCGGAGCAAGTGTATATATAGTTGGCAATGTGGATGTAGAAAGCCTCAAGCCTTTGGTAGAGAAATATATAGGTGCCCTGCCCAAGGGTAAGAAGGCTCTCGGCTGGGAGGATGACAAGGTGCGAATGGCGGAGGGCAAAGTCATTGACCATTTCACCACTCCAATGACTACTCCCAAGGCGAGCGTCTTCCAGATATATTCGGCAAGGATGAGCGCGACGCAGGAGAACAAGCTGTTGCTCAATGCTCTTACCTATATACTCAATATGGTTTACACGGACAGCCTGCGCGAGGAAGAGGGCGGTACTTATGGCGCTTCCGTTTATGGCGACTTCGAAAGACGTCCTGTCGAGGAACTTGTATTCAATGTTTATTTTGACACCAATGTGGCTCAGGCAGCCTCTTTGGAGGCCCTTGCAGTCAAGGGTGTGAAGGATATGGCAGAAAATGGTCCTTCGGACGAGTTTTTCGCAAGGATGGTGGAGAACTTCAAGAACCGTCAGGAGCAAAACCGCATCAGCAACCATTATTGGATGAGCATACTCAAATCATATTATGAGGAGGGTGTCAACAAGGATGAGAGCGCTGACGCTCTGATTGCTTCGCTCACCAAGGAGAAGATTGCAGCTTTTGCAAAGGCCATCCTCGACCAGGGCAATTTCATAGAGATTGAGATGGGCCCTGCCAAGTAATTTTCAAGAGAGCAAACCGCCTGTTTCCGATTTGCTCTCTTTCTCATCTTTTAAACCATCAAAAAGTAAGTTGCTTCATCTTTGAAAATCCAATTCAAATC
>JAEDMF010000086.1 GCA_016303175.1 Bacteroidales bacterium | reverse complement strand
AACGGCCTGAGGGTTCAGCCCGTAGGACGGGGTGCTGAAGAGCAATTCGCCCTTAGTGTTGTACGCCAGCACCTTGCCTTCAGTTGTGTAATCCGAGCATCCTACATAAAAACCATTTGAACCTGCGGAAATGGAGTAGGCAAGGTCAATGTTATCAACGAGGGTAATAACCTTATCTTCATCCCCCTTGTTTATGACCTTTACACTGCCGACCGTATTCCAGTTTTCATCGTAGGTGCAGCACAGCACGTAGAGTCTGTCCCCTTTGCAGGCTATTGAATAGACCCCAGCAAGTGCTTCTGGATGGATTCTGGTAGCTTCCGTCCCGCGTATGCGGTAAAGACCGGCGGGAATGTCGTTGTAATTACCCCAGCAGTTCACATAGATGTCCGAGCCCAGCACGCAAACTTTCTGGGGATTTGTGCCGACAGTGATTGTGGATGTCTCGGTGAATTTATTCAGGTCAACGACACTGACTGTGTTGTTATAGATATACTCTTTCTGTTCGTTTTGAACCATTCCTCCTGAATTGGCGACATACGCCTTTCCATCATATATGGCAACCCCTTCGGGATTGGGACCTACCTTCGTCATTCCGTAAAATCTGCCGTCCTTTAAATGAGCAAGATAGCCCTCGTACAGACTAACATAGATGTCGTTTCCGTTGACTGCAAAGTAACGTGGCTGAAAACCGAGTGGTATTGAAGACTGCACTTTCAGAGTGTTGTCAGTCATAAATACGGTTTTGGACCCTGATACTGAAATAAAGAGTTTCCCGTCTGCTGCTTTGCAGATATCCTGACCTATGTCTCCAAGACCGTAATTGTTGGCCTGAAGGAAGGCAGAGGGCTGGGAGGTATTCTCAGTTAAATCATAAAGGGTGATGCAGGCATCGTTGCTGCCCCAGTTGCCGTTGTTCAGGATTATTGCTTTACCTTCAACGGCGATGGGGTCGGGGGTGATGTCAACTTTCTCGCAGGCTGAAAAAAAGGACTGAACAAGCACAGTTGATACTATTAGGGCAACTGTCTTGAGGGTCTTGTTGCATTTCATTGTTTAAGGATTGTGTTTTATTGTTAAACTTATTCGGTAATGTCTGCCCGGCATGGGGTAGGACCGAATTATTTCGTAGTTCTCACCTCCGAGATTCATTGCTTCGGCCCTCAGCGACAGGACTATGCCGTGCCTGCTGATGCGGAAGTCGTGGCCGAGGCTGAGCCGGTGGTCCGAGTAGGGAGCCATTCTGGAACGTATGGTGTTCTCATCGTGGAACCATCTCTGGCCCACAGCAACGACGGAGTAGCTTAACCTGAACCAGGGGGTGCTCAGGGCTATGCCTGCATTGCCGCTGTTGCGCGGAATGTAGCGAATCTGGTGGCGGTAGTTGGCTGCTTCGGGGTCACTGATGTCCATAGCCTGTAGAAAACTATATGAGCCGTTCAGGTCTATGCTTATATTCTTTTGATTTGCAAAAGGTTGTATGTGGGCGGAGGCATTCAAGTCGCACCCTCCCATCAGGGCTTTCCCTATGTTGTGCATAGACCATATAAAGAGGCTTGGGCTTGCTACTATTTTGTCCCTCACGAGATTGCAGTATGCGTCAGCGCTTGCCTCGGCGGAGATTTGCTGCCAATCACCTTTCCATAGCAGGCCAAAATTGCTTTGAAACGCTTTTTCGCTGCGCAGGGATCGTGTGCCTATTCTTGTCCAATACAGATCATTGAAACTCGGGGCTCTGTAGCTGTCCCGCACAGAAACGCGTAGGCGCAGACCATAGGGTAGGCCAAGAGAGCAGTTCAGCGATGGACAGAAGTGGTATCTCGTGCCGCTTTCTTCGCCGCTGCGTACAAAGTCGTGTAGGCAGGAAAAGGCGAGTGTGGCGCTGGAGGAGAGTATGCCTTTACGGTATGCAGCGGATAGGGCGCTGAGGGAACTTATTCTGGTAGGGAAGGGACAGTCGGGCAGGGTAGTGTCGAGGTGTCCCACACTGAAGTCTTCGGCTATGGAGATGTCCAAACCGGAAATTATGTGGCAGAGGGCAGTCGCACTGAGGCCTGTCTGGAATTGTTTGTAGTCTTCCTGGGCCGGAACGGTGTAGATTCCGGATGTATCTGTCCAGTGGCAGTGGCGCCAGTCGAAGGAGAGTTGGGTCCTGACGCTCCAGCGTCCTGTTTCCGCTATGCCTTGGTGGACTTGTTCTGTCCCTTCTCTGCGGGTGCCTCCGAAGTTTTCTCTTTTATATGAAACGAGGGCAGCAATGTGTTTGTCATCAAGACTTTCACTTGCGTTGGAGGCGTGCAGTACGGCGGGGCCAGGAAGGGAGCTGAAGGCGAAGTCCGAGAGGACTTTCGCCTTCAGCTCAGCGTCCCGCAGCCCGACCGTCAGGTCGAGCGCGGGACGCAGGCGGTCTATACCGCCTCCTTCCCGCCTCCGCAACGTATCCGTATCATTCGGGAGCCGATAGGGAAAATCCCCCCGACTGTGAAGATAATTGACTGATGCCGATAAATGACTCCTTTTACCTAGCCTCTGCCTATACACAAACGACGGTTCCACAGTCCGAAATGAGCCGTAACTCAGCCGCCCCTCCAGCATATACCCCTTGCTGCCGAAATCCGGCCTTTCGGAATTGATTACCACACTGGAAGCCGCTACCATCTGCGCAGCCGACTTGAAAATATTCTCATTGTCACCTATGGTCAGGGAGACACTGTATGCGCCTGCTATATTGCCTATTGACAAGTCTGCCGTTCCTGTCTGCAAGTCACTGCAATTGAGTCCGTCAATAAAAAGGGCAGTGTGCTGCGACCCGAAACCTCGCACCGAAACCGTCTGCAAGCCCCCGGCTCCTCCATAATCGAGTAGAGTTACTCCGCTGAAGTTGCGTATTGCCTCACCGGGTGTATTGAAGCCCATAAGTTCCATTTTCGCCGCGCTCATCCGGGGATTCGGCCCGTTCAGCGCCCCTTCTCTGCGCCTGCCGTCAACCTTCGCCGCCCGGAGGCTGTCCACCAAGTCTCCGACCTTTACGCCGGCTACCTCCCGAAGGCTATCCGTCCTTTCAACATCTCCGCCGTCGCTCTTCTCCACCGCTGCAGCATACGCAGAAGCCACATTCGCCGTGTCAAATGCCTTACCGAAGACCATTTCCCCAGTAAGCCCACGTAGCAAACAAAGCGATATTACACACTCCACAATCATAATTCAAGCCTCGAGGGTCAGCGGAATCACACATACATTCCGCGAACCTTGAGTAAGTAAGACAAAAACTCTCCAAACAAGATGTTTTAAGTCAAACAAAATCGCCGGCAAAATTACCAAATTTTTCAAAAAAAGCATCCCAAGGTACTCTGCTGCGAGACTGTGCACACTTTTTGCTTGCAAAGGAAATAATGGAAAAGACAGCTTCAAGCAAGTGATTTCCAATGATTTACTAAACGTTTAAGATTATGGAAGCAAAAATTTCAACACTCATTGCTACAGCCTGCCTTTTGGCTGTTCCATCCGCAGACCTCGGCGCCTGCACCGGCATAGCATTGAAAACCCAAAGCGGCTCCACAATTGCAGCCCGTACTGTTGAATGGGCAGAAAGCGTCCTGGATTGCGGCTATGCTGTAGTCCCCCGCGGCCATCATCAGATTTCCTTCACTCCATCCGGCGAAAACGGGCTGCCCTTTTTAGCCCACCACGCTTATGTGGGCATCTACACCGGCTACGAAAAATTCGTTGTCGAGGGCGTCAATGAAAAAGGCTTTTCTGCCGGCCTGTTCTTTTTTCCCGGTTTTGGCGAATATCCTTCTTTCTGCGAAAAAGAGAAAGCAATTTCCCTGTGCGATATGCAAGTGGTCAGCTGGGCCCTCGCCACCTGCAGCAGCATAGAAGAACTGAAGAAAGAACTTTCGTATATTAAAATAGTATCTTTAGACCCCAATGTCGGCACTGTCCATTGGCGCTTCACCGAGAAAAACGGACGAATGGTGGTCCTCGAACTCAAAGGAGGAAAGCCCGTTTTCTATGAGAATCCCCTCGGCGTCCTGACCAATGCGCCGGGCTTCGACTTCCACCTTACCAACCTACGCAACTATGTAAATCTGCACTCCGGTCCCGCAGAAAGCCAATTGCTCAATAAAAGCACCCAACTCAGGCCCCTTGGCCACGGCAGCGCGGCCCTCGGTCTGCCTGGAGACTTTACGCCTCCATCCAGATTCGTGCGTGCCGCCTTCTTCAGTTCCACCGCTCCCGTCGCTCGGGATTGCTTTACTGCCGTAACCACAGCCTTCCACCTGCTCAACAACTTCGATATTCCCATAGGAATGCAGCACAAAAACGGCCAGGCGCCGGCAAATCTTCCAAGCGCCACCCAGTTCACCTCAGCCACCGACCTTGAGAATCTGAAATTCTACTACAGGACTGCCTGGAACCAGAATATACGCTGCATAGACCTGAAAAGCATCAATTTCGAGAAAATCAAATATCAGGTCCATCCCCTTGATTTGGAGCGGGTTCAGGCTGTCGAATACCTCCGCGTTGAATAGTGCTCCGCAAAAGGCGGCAGATTTTATTTTGATTTTTCGGGGCAATTCTCTAACTTTAAACCACATTCACACTGAATGTAGCCCGTTCCTGCGGTCCAAGAAGCAATTTGAGTTCCACGGACGGAGCTTGAGAATAGTAAAACAATTTAATTGGAGGTATTATGGAAATCAGAGTCAGTGCATTGCATTTCTCAGCCAATGAGTCTCAGGTAGCGTTCATCAACAAGAAAGTGTCAAGGCTTGAAAAATTCGTAAACGGAGAGGATGTCGCAGCAGAAGTGATCATGTCCCTCCAAAATGAAGACAAAAAAATCAAGCTCACCATAGCAGGAAACATCATAGAGCGCAGCGCTTCCACCTTTGAAGACGCAATAACAGCGGCCGTGGATGCAATGAAAGAGAAACTGGTAAGGGAGAAAGAGAAAAAGTGCTGAACCTCTTATACGTATTTCTGTGTGGAATAGCCCTCCCCATAGGAGGAGTACAGATGCAATATTTGTGGCGCAACCAGCTTGGAGACATTTATTCTCTCGGCCTTGGTAGCGCCGCTTGTCTTGGGGCTGCAACGGCTACGATGACCGGCTGGTGCAGCCTCACAGCCGGCGCCTTCATCTGCCAGGCTGTATGTGCCATTCTGGTTTCTCTCATAGCATTGAGGCTGAACACCTCGCGGCTTATAACCTTCGGCATACTCTTCGGGACGGTTATAGGCTCTCTGGGCACCATAGTTGTCACCAATGCCCCCACGGGAGACCTTCTCAAGCAGTATTATCTATGGGGAGCCGCCAATTTCAAACTTCAGGGGGTGACCGCCTGCGACATAGCAGTCAGCCTGCTGATGTTCGGCGCAGGTATTGCCGTGGCCTTCCTCTGCGCCGACAAACTTACCCGCCACTTCAAGGGTGAGTTCGAACTGTCCAACTTCAGCAAGGCCGCCATACTGTTTATGATAAGCGTGCTCGTCACCAGCGTTGTAAGCATCTGCGGGACAATAGGTTTCATCAGTCTGGGCATACCCAATCTGGCACGCATCATACTGCCGCCGGGAGATATACGGAAACAATATGCGTTATCAGCCTCGATGGGAGTCGCCCTGCTGCTGATTACCTATCTGGTGGTTGAATATTGCAACTTCGGCATTTACCTGCCGGTGAGCGCCACGATGGCTCTCATTGCTCTTCCTTTGATGGTTGTGATTTTCCGGAAGCAGGGGCAGGATGGGCAGCAGTCCTGACATTGCCCTTTGCAGTCTTTTTCTTTGCCGTCTGCTTCTTCCATTTTTCCTTGGCAAGTTCCTGCATATCGGCCACCACGTCCCTTTCGTCCACAATCTCATCGCCGAGTATGGTCTCAATTACGTCCTCGAGGGTCAATATACCCTGAAATGAGCCATATTCATTGATTATGATTGCAATCTGCTCCTTCTTCTGAACCATATCCGTCCAAATGTCACCCATACTGGCTTCTTCCGGATAGCTGTCAACGTCGCGGCGTATGTCCCCCAGGCACATATCGTACTTGTCCTCTGCCATTAGCTGAAGGGCATCCATACGCAGAATGTAGCCGGTAATGTATTCCTTGTTGTCCGAATACACGGGTATGCGGCTGTGGTGATAGAAACGGCGGTCTTTGTAAAAAGACTTGATGCTCATCGATTCAGGGGCGATGGCGGCCACGACTCTGGGGGTCATAACTTCCTCTGCCGTTATGTCATCGATGGAAATAAGGTTCTGTATCACCTCGCTTTCATCTTCGTCCAATTCACCTGATTCCTCCGCAACAGCAGCCATTGCCCCTACTTCCTCACGCGAAATGGAAGTGTCCGCCGCTTTGGGAGTGATTAGTTTCTGAAGCAATTCTATGCAGATGACCACGGGGAAGAGCACGAAAATGATGGCTTTGATGCAGACTGTGGCAAAACCCATAAGGTGTTTCCAGTAGGATGTGCCTATGGTTTTAGGGATAATTTCCGAAAATATCAGTATGAGTATGGTGGTTATTGCGCTTACAAGACCGAACCATTCGGAGCCGAAAACAAGGGTTGCCTGACGTCCTACTCCCGCCGCACCCGCCGTATTGGCAATTGTGTTGAGCGCCAGTATAGCCGCGATGGGACGAGAACTCTCCATCTTGAATTTTTTCATACCCGAGGCCCACTTATACCCCTCCTCCTCGCGCATAGTGATATATGATAGCGGGGTGCTCATCAGAACTGATTCCAAAATGGAACAAAGGAAGGAAACCAGTATGGACCCCAGCAAAAATACTAACAATAGTGCCATAACCCCGCAAAGATACAAAGAACTTGTGTAATAATGGCAGGATGAGGGTGAAATTTGATAAGGTAATGTTCATAAGGCATTGTGAGATGTTTGTGGATGGTATGTGCCAATCGATGACGATATGATCAAGGAAATGACCAATCTGCTTGACTGATCCACCCGGCAGACATTCCCGTCTGTCTTAACGCCAGCCGTGAAAGACTGC
>JAEDMF010000003.1 GCA_016303175.1 Bacteroidales bacterium | reverse complement strand
ACAATGCGTTTTCCGGGTACCTTCAAGCCGATGGCCTGCAGGGCAGTTATAGTGCGCAGAAGGCTCTCTTTGACAGCAATGTCGGCCAAGCCTACCAAATGTATTCCAATGCCCGAGCTGACGCTGACTTCCACTGTGACTCCGAGGGCTTTGACTCCTGCGCATTTGGCGCTTCTTATTTGTATCAGCATAAATCTATTGGGTATATAGAGTGAAGATTGCTATATTTGCAGTGATGTTGAAGAAAATGATAGAAGAGACTGGACGCTATTTTTCCTTTCTCCGAATGGTCTTCCGCAGACCGGAAAATATCGCTCTTTATTGGAAGCAGTTCATACTGGAGGCAGACAAGCTCATTATCTCCTCCATTGTGATAGTTGCCGTGATATCCGTCTTTATAGGTGGCGTACTGGTTATACAGACTGCGTCCAATCTGGAAAACCCCTTCATAGACAAGATGTATGTAGGCTATATGGTACGGGAGAGTCTCATATTGGAGTTCAGTTCCACTATGATAGCGCTCATCCTGGCCGGCAAGATGGGGTCCAACATTGCCTCCGAAATAGGTAGCATGCGCATCAGTGAGCAGATTGACGCGATGGATATGATGGGAGTGAATTCCGCCGCCTTCCTCGTGCAGCCCAAGGTGCTTGCCGCCACAGTCCTGAGCCCCCTGTTGAATTTGCTCAGCCTTGCCCTCGGTCTCGTCGGTGGGTGGATAGTGGTTGAGGCTACCGGCATCATCCGTGAAGCCTCTTATATGCAGGGCATTACCTATTGCTTCAACGGCTTCTACATTTTTTACAGTTGCTTCAAAACGGCTCTTTTCAGTTTCCTCATAAGCACCATATCTGCCTTCAAAGGGTATTATGTCACAGGAGGGTCCGTGGGCGTGGGCCGCAACAGCACCAAAGCCATAGTGGTCTGCAGTATTCTGATTCTCTTTTTCGACCTTGCGGTCACGGAAGTAATGTTGTATTAGACGGTTATGATAGAAGTAAAGAATCTCAGGAAGAGTTTTTCCGGCAAGACGGTTCTCGAGGGCGTCAATGCTGTAATGGAAAGCGGCCGGTGCAATGTGGTGATAGGGCGAAGTGGCAGTGGAAAGACCATTTTGCTCAAAAGTCTCATAGGTCTTGTCGAACCTGACGGGGGAGAGGTCATTTATGACGGCAGGCCTTTCTCCTCTATGGACTTTGCAGCCAGAAAGGAGTTGCACAAGCAGATAGGAGTGCTTTTTCAGGGCGCGGCCCTCTTTGACTTTGCCACCGTGCTCGAGAATGTGATGTTCCCGATGAATTTCTTTACCAAGTGGACAAAGGCGGAGAAGGTGGACAGGGCCAAGTCCTGCCTGGCTAAGGTCGATATGGCAGGCAGTGAGGCAAAGAAACCTTCCGAACTCAGTGGCGGTATGCAGAAAAGGGTGGGTATTGCCCGAGCGATAGCTCTGGAGCCCCGCTATCTTTTCTGTGACGAGCCCAATTCCGGCATAGACCCCCAGACATCCATCCATATAGACCAGCTCATACACAGTCTTACTGGAGAACTTGGTATGACAACTGTAATAAACACTCACGATTTGAACAGTATGCTGGAGATAGGGGACAGAATTTTTTTTGTGAACAATCATACCATAGAATGGTCGGGTGACAAGGATTCCATACTTGTGGAACCCTCTCCTGCCCTTAGGGAGTTTGTATGTGCAAATACTCTGGCCCGACATATTATGGAAGGGAAATCCGTGTAAAGTAGCCATTGAAAGTGTATCTTAGGGTGTCTGCCCCGTTGATGATGACAGGGCGGAAATTCTTTGCAGAGTCATTCACTCCTATTATGGCTCCTCTCGTCGTGAAAAGCGCGGCGTTTGAGGAGAAAAAAGTATAACGGGAGTCCAGTTTGCAGCTGTTATTTCCGTCGAACAGGGTTAGAGGGCCTGTGCGCGCCCCAATGGAACTCAGGCAGCCGAACTTCAGGGAAGAGGAGGGGGAAGTCAACAGCTGTAGGCCGGGCTCGGTAATGTGAAATGTTTTTGTCCCTTCCCACCATATATCCCTCCATACAGATGCCGTTTTTACTTGGGCGTGGATGAGAATCTTGCCATCACAAGATACGAGTTGCGCACCCCGCAGGTCCTGGTACTGGGAGTAGCTTATAACATAGGCGTTGGGGCCTTTTACTGCAATGAGCTGTTTTTTGCCGGCAATCTGTCCCAAGGTATGAAGCACGCCATCCTGTCTTGTGACAGAATACAGACGGGATGCTTCCATAGGAGGGATTATTTGGGTGCGTTCTGGTCCGTGCGCCAGAAAATACTGCCTTGCAACTGTGTTGTCATTGCTTTCCAGCAGTCTTGCGAAGGCAAAACACACTTCTCCGTCGTCCTCGAACAAACCGTCCGTCAGTTCGGCGTTTTCCTCCTGCAGCAATATGCTGCCGTTCTGCCTGAATATCAATTCGTTGCCTCTTCTTATCCCGAGAGTGAAGATTTCTCCGTTCGACACCAGCAGATCGCACAGTCTTTCTTCCGATTGCCAGCGGCAACAATAGTCTCCGTTCTTTTTTACGCTGCACTTTTCTCCGTCAGACCAGAGACAATACAAATCTTCTCCGAACAGATAGTGCATATCCGCCTGCGTTGACACCTGATTCAGGCTGTTGGCATTCAGACTCAGCAGCAGGTCGGAATTCCGCAATAGCAGGAGCGAGATTTCTATCTCTCCGCCCGAAGGATCGCCTATCCAGTCGTAACCTTCGGGATAACTCAGGGCTGTATAATATACATCCTTGTCCGGATTTCCCTGTATTCCTTCAACTGCGGGTTTCCCTTCAATTACAATCACCTTCTCGCAGCCGCAAAAAGAGAACACGACCGCGAGCAAGGCGAAGACAATATGATTAAAATTATAAAACACCGTTGCGAAAGTACATTGCAGCGGTGTTTCTTACAATAGAGTGACGAAAGTTTTGTGATTTTTTATGTCTTTTGTTTTTTTTTATCAATTTTCGAGGGGTGAGCAGGTGCAAAACCAGCGAATTTCTTCTATCGGGTGAGCCGGACAAAGACGGAAAGGGGGAGTTTTTTGCCGAAGCGGTCGTTCAAAGCAAGCTCTCCACATTCGATTGTCTTGAATTTGAAGGCCTGTTTTGCCAGGGTTTCGGCCAGTACCGCACTGTATCCGTTGCTGTAGAGATTCAGAACGAGGAAGGCGTCTTTGTCCGCAAGAATGGAGTCCACTGTCTGGAGCAGGTCGAAAAGACACTCGTCCAATTTCCACTTCTCTCCGTCAGGGCCGTGACCATATGCCGGCGGGTCCAGTATTATACCATTATATTTATTCCCCCGCTTCTTTTCCCTTGCGGCGAATTTCATGGCATCTTCCACAACCCATCGTATTCCGTCCATATTGCTGAACTCCATATTCTGTCGGGCCCAGGTGACAACCTGGCGTACAGAGTCCAGATGGGTCACGTCCGCTCCGGCAGCTCTTGCGGCGAGAGATGCGGCCCCTGTGTAGGCAAAGAGGTTCAGTACTCTCGGAAGGGGCATTTTGTCGCAAAGCTCCTTTGTCCGGGCGTATATCCAGTTCCAGTTAGGGGCTTGTTCGGGAAAGACTCCCACGTGTTTGAAAGAGGTGAGTCCCAGCCGAAGAGTAAATGCCGGACCTTTGCCTTCCTTTCCTGTCCCTCTGCTGGTCTGGTCGGAAGAACTGCCGCTGCCTATGTTCCGGCCGTCGCCACTGTAAACTATGCGCCATTGTTCATCCATGGGACGCATTTTGTTCCATGTGCCGCTGTCTTCCTTGCCTGCGCGTGAAAAACCTGCGCCAGTCTTGAAAACGGTATGGGTGAGCCTCTTCCATTGCTCTTCGCTCATACTTTTGTGCCATAGTGCCTTTGGCTCAGGTCTCCTAAGATAGTATGTACCGAAGCGCTCCAGTTTTTCGAAGTCGCCGGAATCAACTAATTCGTAATCTTTCCAGGCTGAGCTCGGAAATTCTATATTCATAGAAACTTAAGAAGTTTGAATTAAAGATACGCAAAATTAGAGATAATATGCTAACTTTGCAACGCGAAAAAAAATTTAAATATATAGTATTATGCAGTGTTCAATTGATTCTTACGATTTCAGCGGAAAGAAAGCTATCGTACGCGTTGATTTCAACGTGCCCCTCAATGACAAATTCGAGATTACGGACGACACCCGTATCCGCGCCGCAATGCCTACCCTTAAGAAGGTTCTTGCCGGAGGCGGTTCTCTTATCATAATGTCACACCTTGGCCGTCCCAAGGGAGTGACTGAGAAATTCTCCCTCAAGCATATTCTCGCTCATGTGAGCGAACTGCTCGGAGTTCAGGTCGCTTTTGCCGAGGATTGCCAGAAGGCTGCCGCCCAGGTTGCGGAGTTGAAACCCGGCCAGGCCCTGTTGCTGGAGAACCTGCGTTTCTATGCAGAGGAGGAGGGAAAACCCAGAGGCCTCGCAGAAGATGCCACAGACGAGGAGAAAAAGGCTGCCAAGGCTGCGGTGAAGGAGTCCCAGAAGGAATTCGTGAAGACTCTGGCCAGCTATGCTGACTGCTATATCAACGATGCCTTCGGTACAGCTCACCGCGCTCATGCTTCCACAGCCCTCATTGCCAAATATTTCCCCAATGACAAAATGTTCGGCTATCTGATGGAAGGTGAGATCAAGGCCATCGACAATGTGCTCAAGAATGCCAGCCACCCGTTCACTGCCATTATCGGCGGCAGCAAGGTAAGTTCCAAGCTGGCAGTGCTCGAGAGTATGCTCGAGAGGGTGGACAACCTCATCATCGGCGGCGGCATGGGCTATACTTTCCTCAAGGCTCAGGGTGGCCATATCGGCAACTCTCTCCACGAGGATGACCTTATGCCCGCAGCTCTGGATATCCTGGCTAAAGCAAAGGAGAAGGGCGTGAATATCTATCTCAGCGTGCAGACCCTCGTTGCCGACGACTTCAGCGCCGATGCCCACACCCAGTTAGTTCCTTCAAATGAAATTCCCGATGGTTGGGAGGGTGTTGATGCCGGTCAGAAGTCTCTTGACATCTGGAAAGAGGTCATTATGAACTCCAAGACAGTACTTTGGAACGGCCCTGTAGGCGTGTTTGAGATTCCTGCGTTTGCCAAGGGAACTCTTCAGATTGCCCGCGATCTGGCTGAGGCAACCGAAAAGGGCGCATATACTCTGGTAGGCGGTGGTGACTCAGTTGCAGCCGTGACACAGATGGGCTTTGCTGACAAGGTGTCATACGTATCCACCGGCGGCGGTGCAATGCTTGAGGCTCTTGAGGGCAAGGAGCTTCCCGGCATCGCAGCAATAAAGGAATAGCAGATGTTGATTGCACCGGCAGTCGTTCATTGGAACGCAAGTCCCTTTATTTTTACCATCGGTTCCTTCGGGATCCGGTGGTATTCCGTTCTATTTGTCGTAGGTTTCATCATCGGCTATTACATCTTTGCCCACTTCTTCAAAAGAGAGAAATTGCCGACAAGTAAGCTTATGGATCCGCTGCTCTATACCCTTGTGATAGCGACTCTTGTGGGTGCTCGTCTGGGACACTGCATTTTCTATGACCCCGGCTATTACTTTGGCAGTTGGAGTGGCTTTCTGGAGGTGTTTATGCCTTGGAAGGGCGGTCTGGCCAGCCATGGCGGGGCTATAGCCCTGCTGCTGGCAATGTGGTGGTTCTCACATCATTACGGTCGCGAATATGGTTTTGACTTCCTCTGGATTATGGATAGGCTGGTCATTCCCGTATGTTTCGCCGGCGCCTGCATACGCTTGGGTAATCTCTTTAATTCGGAGATATATGGCAATGTGACAGACCTTCCCTGGGGCTTCATCTATGAGCGCAACGGAGAAACTCTCCCTAAGCACCCTACGCAGTTGTATGAGGCCTTCAGTTATACCATTCTTGGCTTGATTCTGATACTTTTGTATGAGAAAAAGCTTGACAAGTTGAAACGTGGCACGATATTTGGTGTATTCCTTGTCGCTCTTTTCGGCGTACGTTTTTTGATTGAATTCATAAAGGAGCCTCAAGAAGCCTTTGAGGAGTCGATGGCGCTCAATATGGGTCAGTTGCTCAGTATTCCTTTCATCGTTGCTGGAGTTGTTCTACTCGTCTGGAGCATACAGAAAGGCAAGAGTGCGATGTTGCAGCCCGAAAAGAAAAATTCCAAAGCCCCTGCGACGAACTACGCAAAGGGTAAATACAATTAATCCGAGGCTGGAACCGAAAATTCCGGCCGACTAACTAGAAAATATGAAGTTGCTCTTGTTGACGGCCGTGATGGCCTTGAGTACTATGAGCCCTGCTGATTCTGCAGAAGTGGCGACTGCCCGGGACACGGTAGTCTTTACCTTGCAGGATGCTATCAAAGTGGCGCTCAGTGAGAATGTTTCGGTCCTTGTGGCCGACAAAGAGATTATGCGCACAAAGTATGCGCATCGCGGCACTTACGCCGCACTGTTTCCCCAAGTGGATTTGTCCGGGTCTTATCAGCGCACCCTCAAGAAGCAGGTGATGTATATGGATGCCCCCGGAATGCCCGCTGACGGTTTGGAAATCGGCCGTTTCAATACATGGAGCGGCGCCGTAAACGCCAGTATGCCCATTATCAATTCTGCTCTCTGGCAGAGTGTGCGTATAAGCGCGGACGAGGTGGAACTGGCGGTGGAGAAAGCCCGAGGCTCCCGCATAGACGTGGTGACCGAGGTAAAGAATGCGTTTTACGCCGTTCTGATGGCCAAGGAGACATACAAAGTGTATGAAAAGGTGCTGGACAATGCCAAGGTGAATCTAGACATCACCCAGTCCAAGTATGATTCTCAGAAGGCTTCGGAAATGGATTTGCTCCGCGCAAAGACCTCTTACGCCAATGCTGTGCCCGACTACTACAATGCCAGCAATATGATAGAGCTCAGCCTTTGGCAGCTCAAGGCCGTGATGGGCATAGACCTGGACACGAAGATTGATGTTGAGGGCTGTCTGGGTGATTATGCTCAGCAGATGTTCTACGACATTCACGAGCACGATGCGCTGGATATGAGCGGCAACTCTTCCCTCAAACAACTTGATATTCAGGTGGAGGAATTGCGCAAGTCGGTAGTAGCCAACGGCTTGGCTTATGTTCCTACACTTTCGGTTGCATTCAGCTATTCGTTCAATGCAATGGAGAACAGCTTCAATTTCAGTGAGTACAAGTGGACTCCTCATTCTTATGTCGGGCTGTCCCTGCAGATTCCCATATTCAGCGGTCTGAAGCGTCTCAATAACGTTAAGGTGAGCAAGGCCAACCTGGCCAATGCCCAGCTTCAGAGGACCAATACCGAACGTCAGTTGAAGATTGCCGCCAAGAGTGAGCTCAACACTATGGAGACCCAGATGAAGACCTATGTGGCAGCCCAGGCTGCAACGGAGTCTGCCCAGAAGGGGTTTGACATTTCAAGGGCATCCTATGAGGTGGGTCGCAGCACTTTGGTCGAGTTGAACGATGCAATGTTAGCCCTGGCTAATGCTGAAATGTCCCAGTGGAGTGCGGTATATAAGTTTTTGACATCAAAGTCCAACCTCGAGAAACAACTCGGATTGACATACACAGAATAAAAATCAAAGTATGAAAAAGATAGCAATTATTAGTCTTGCTTTGGCCGGTGTCGCACTTGCCTCTTGCAAGAATGAAACAGAAAACAAAAAGACAGATGCCCCTGCCGCCGGACAAGTTCAGCAGCAGGAAGAGCAGCTTCCTCTCGTGGGAGTACAGGCTGCCGTAGTTGACGAGGTCATTGACGACAAAACATATTCGTCAACGGTGGAGGCTTGGGCAACGAACAATATTGCTCCCCAGTCCGTGGGGCGCATAGAGAGACTCAAGGTGGAAATCGGCGATTATGTGAACAAGGGTCAGATTGTGGCTCAGATGGATTCGCTCCAACTGCTTCAGGCCGAGCTTCAATACAGGAATGATCAGGTGGAGTACAAACGTCTGAAGGCTCTTTACGACAAGGGAGGCATCAGCCAGTCTGACTTTGACAGCTTCAAACTCTCATACGGCGTGCACAAGAGCAATTACAACAATGTGCTCAAGAATACCATACTCCGCAGCCCTATCAGCGGTGTAGTTTCTGCCCGCAATTATGATAGCGGAGATATGTACTCAATGTCTGCTCCTATTTATGTGGTGAACCAGATTGTGCCTGTGAAGCTGCTGATAGGCGTCTCCGAGACTGATTACAATCGCGTGAAGAAAGGTGATAAGGTAAGCCTGACCACGGATGCTTTTGCTGACCGCACTTTCACCGGCAGTATTTCCAATATCTATCCTACGATTGATGCCAGAACCCATACCTTCAACGTTGAGGTGAAGGTGGCGAACAACGACCGCAAACTCCGCCCCGGAATGTATTCTAAGGTGAATCTGGCCTTCGGCAAATTCAGGAAGGTCATTGTGCCTGATTCTGCAGTCATAAAGCAGCAGGGCAGCGGTGACAGGTTCGTGTATATTTACAATCCTGAAACCGGAACGGTAAGCTATACTTTGGTCAAGGTGGGCAAGCGCCTTGGGGACCGCTATGTAATTGAGAGCGGCGTGAAGGAGGGAGACCTCGTTGTGACAGAGGGCATACTCCGCATACGCGACGGTGTGAAGGTAAAAGTGAAATAAGCCATGAGTATCTATAGAACAGCGGTCAACAAACCCGTAACGACGGCTCTGATCTTCGTTGCGTTCATGATATTCGGTTTGTTTTCGCTCATGAATCTGAGTATCAATCAGTATCCTGAGTTCGAGAGCAACTATATCATGGTGCTTACCTCCTATCCGGGAGCCTCTGCGCCGGATATTGAGACTAACCTTTCCAAGCTTTTGGAGAACAGTCTCAACGCCGTGCCCAACCTCAAGAACATCACCTCCACTTCAAAGGAGAATACCAGTGTCATTGCCCTTGAATTCGAGTATGGTACGCCTATAGAGGTCGCGACCAACGATGTCCGGGACAAGTTGGACATGGTGAATTCATATCTGCCCGACGGAGCATCAAAACCCGTCATTTTCAAGTTCAGTGCCGACGATATGCCTATTTACATAATGAGCGCAACGGCAAATCAGTCTTACAAGGCGCTGGACAAAATCCTGGACGATAAGGTCTCCACTCCCCTTGCCCGTATCAAGGGTGTGGGTGCCGTGTCGGTGAGCGGCGCGCCCAAGAGGGAAATCCAGGTGTATGTGGACCCTGCCAAAATCAAGGCCTACAATCTCAGCATCGCCACCATTTCCTCAGCCATAGCCTACGAGAACAAAAATGTGCCTTCGGGCAACCTCGACATAGGTTCGGACACTTATACCCTCCGCATAGAGAAAGAGTTTAAGTCTGCACAGGAGATTGAGAATGTTGTTGTCGGCTATTCCGGCAGCAAGGCTATCTATGTGAAGGATGTGGCCACTGTCGTTGATGGCCAGGAGGAAAGGGGAGAGGAAGCCTTCACCAACGGTGAAAGAGGAGCCCGTATCATTATCCAGAAGCAATCTGGAGCCAATACTGTGGATATCATCAAAAGAGTAAAGCAGGAAATGGTCAAGATACAGAAGACCCTGCCTTCCGACGTTAAAATCCACACCGTGGTGGATGGCTCGCGTACCATCATCAATTCCATCAAGTCTCTTGCCGAGACCATAGTGATTACCTTCCTTGTGGTAATGGCTGTGGTATTCCTCTTCCTGGGCAGGTGGAGAGCCACCTTCATCATCCTCACAGCAATTCCTATTTCCCTGCTGGCGTCTCTCGTATATCTGTACGCCACGGGCAACACTCTGAACGTTATTTCAATGTCCGCGCTATCCATCGCGATAGGTATGGTGGTGGATGATGCCATTGTGGTGCTGGAGAACGTCGCCGCCCATATAGACAGGGGTGAAGAGCCCAAAGAGGCGGCAGTCAATGCAACAGGCGAGGTGGCCATCTCCGTGATTGCCTCTACCCTTACAATGTTGGCCGTGTTCCTGCCTCTTACAATGATCAAGGGTATGGCCGGCATTATGTTCCGTCAGCTCGGCTGGATTGTTTCCATCATTATGATAGTGTCCACCACGGGTGCCCTTACCCTCGTGCCTATGATGTGTTCGCGCATGCTGCGTCTGAACACCAAGCACGGCAAGTTCTACAATGCCTTCTTCGGTAACTTCAACAAGGGCATAGACCATTTGAAAGTATGGTATGGCGGCATAATGCGTTGGTCCGTGAACCATCGGGCAGTAGTAGTTGTGGCCGGCTTTGCAATCTTCTTGACCTCCGTATTCGTGTTCGGGCCCAGACTCAAGACCGAGTATATGCCAAAGTCCGATTCCGGACGTCTGCAAGCTTCCATCGAGTTGCCTGTAGGTACGGCACAGACAGTTACGGCTGATTTTGCCGCTGCCCTGTATGAAAGGTGGAAGGAAGAAATTCCTGAGGCAAGGGTCATCAGTATGAATTATGGCCAGGCAGACAGCGACAACGCCTTTATGTCAATGCAGAACACCGGCACCTACATCATGAGCTATAATATAGATATCGGCTCTATGGAGGACCGTGTGCGCAGTTGTGGCGAGATTGCAGACATTATGCGAAGCGACCTTCGCGAATATCCCGAGGTGAAGAAATTCAACGTTACCGAGGGTGGCGGAATGGGCGGCGCTTCTTCCATTAGCGTGGAGGTGTACTGCTATGAGTTCGAGACTGCCGACAGAATCATCGCTGAACTCAATGAGAAGATGTCCAAGGAGGATTGCTTCTCCCAGATACTGCCTTCCCGTGAGGATTATGTTCCTTCCTATGATGTGAACTTCGACCGCGAGAAACTTGCTCTGAACGGCCTTAACAGCACAACGGCCGCTTCTTATGTGACCGCAGCCGTAAACGGCAGCACTATGAGCCTTTATCGTGAGGATGGCGAGGAATATAATATCCGCGTACGTTATTCTCCCCAGTGGCGCCAGAGTGTCGAAGCCGTTGAGGATATAGACATTATGACACCTGCCGGCACAATGATAAAGGTAGGAGACATGGCTACGGTTGAGGACCTCTATACTCCTCCGAGCATCAGCCGCAAGAACCGTGAACGTATGGTGAAACTGACCTGTCTGGTAAAGGACGGCTATGCTCTGTCTGATTGTGTTGCCGCGGCACAGAGAGCCATCGACAGCAGCGAAATCCCTTCAGAGGCAAATGTTGTCATTGCCGGTGATTACGAGGAGCAGCAAAAAACATTCAAGGAACTGATTACACTGCTCATACTTATTGTGATACTCGTATATATGGTTATGGCTTCCCAGTTCGAGTCCTTTATGACGCCTTTCGTCATAATGATGAGTGTGCCTTTCACGGTTACGGGTGTGCTTCTCGGATTGTGGGTGCACGGACAGGCTCTCGGCGTGATGGCGTTGATAGGTGTCATTATCCTTATGGGTATCGTAGTGAAGAATGGTATCGTGCTGCTGGATTTCACCATCATTCTCCGCAAGAGGGGTATGGAACTTAAGGATGCGGTAGTAACTGCCTGCAAGGCGCGTCTGCGTCCTATCCTTATGACCTCTCTAACAACCATCCTCGGTATGGTGCCTATGGCAGCCGGAACTGGTGAGGGTTCGGAGATGTGGAAGGGTCTTGGTGTCACAGTGATTTGGGGTCTGACAATATCATCCCTCATCACGTTGGTCTTCATTCCTGTGCTTTACACCAGTTTCTCTGCCCGTCAGGAGAGAAAAGCAGCCCGTAAGGCAGCAAAGGCGGAACAGGCAGCTCTTGCTGCAAAATAATTGCCCGCAGTCCTTGCGTCAAAATAATTGCTATGGCCGGCCTTGCCAATGTTGACAAGGTCGGCCTTTGAATTGCTTGAATTGCTTGAATTGCCGCCGGCCGGGCATTAGATGACATTGTCGGCTCGGCAATAGATGCTGCCGGCCGTGAAAAAAAGTAAAAAAACTCAAAAAAGTTTGATATTTAAAAAAAATGCATTACCTTTGCAATCCAATCTTTGAAAAAGCCCTTGGGCAGCAAAGGAATTTGCGGAAATAGCTCAGTTGGTAGAGCACGACCTTGCCAAGGTCGGGGTCGCGAGTTCGAGTCTCGTTTTCCGCTCAAACTCAGTCTCTATTGAGTTCTTTAATGGGAGTATAGCTCAGCTGGTTTAGAGCATCTGCCTTACAAGCAGAGGGTCGGGGGTTCGAATCCCTCTGCTCCCACAAGAAAAATCCGGTCTTTCAGGCCGGATTTTTTTGTGGGCTACTTTGTTCTTATTATTGGGGCTGGCGCCCCACCCCCCCCGGCTGATTCCAGCCGCAGCGCAGAAGCGCTGTATGGGTCTTTCAGGCCGGATTTTTCTTGTGGGCTACTTTGTTCTTATTATTGGGGCTGGCGCCAAGCAAAGACAAAAAAGCGTATGGCCGTCAACCTCATTCCGAAACTATAAAACACTAAATAATTTTGGCAATTCACAAAAAAAAATTAACTTTGCAGTGCGTCTAGGAGGAGTCGCCAAGCGTCTCAATCATAGGCTACTGCCTTGATACTAGTCGCTTTTTTTATGCCCTGATGTCGGTAATTATATGGTTTACTTCTGTTATGTTGATGAGTCCGGCACGCCACAAATACCCGGCAACACGTCCCATTACGTTCTCTGTGGCATCTCCATTCCTGTGAATAACTGGAAAAAATGTGACGTAGCAATTAATAAAATCAAAGAAAAATACGGCCTCGCTGACACTGAAATTCATACCGGGTGGATAATGCGTTCATATCTGGAGCAAACACGCATTCCTGATTTTGAAAAAATGAATTATGAGGACAGGCGAAGAGAAGTCATCAAACAGCGTAAGGCAGAAATCTTCAGGGTTAAGAAATTGAACAATCCCAAATCCCTTAAGCAGTTAAAGAAGAATTACAAACAGACAGAAGCGTATATCCATTTAACTTATGAGGAAAGGATGTCTTTCATCAGGGAAATAGCAGATAAGATTGGAAGTTGGAAGTGTGCGAGAATCTTTGCCGAATGCATAGATAAGGTTTTCTTTGATCCAACAAAGGCTAAACTATCAACTGATGAGCAGGCTTTTGACCAGATTGTTTCAAGATTTGAACATTATCTGGCCAACGTATCCCACTCAGACCAAGATACTTATGGGCTTCTCATTCACGACAACAACGATACAGTTTCGAAGAAGCACACGGAAATGATGAAAAATTTCCACAAGAAAGGAACACTCTGGACCTCAATCAAGCATATTATTGAAACGCCACTCTATGTCAATTCACAGTTGACAGGAATGGTTCAGATAGCCGACTTATGCAGTGTTGCACTTAGGAGATTCTTCGAAAATGGAGAAACAGATTTATTCGACAGAATTAAATCGAGATTCGATTCACATAGAGGTGCGACAGTAGGCGTTCGACATTTCTCTGATCCAACATGTCAGTGCGCAATATGCGCTGGTCACACTAAGCCATAATGTCCCCAATAAATTTGTAGAAAAACAACATAGACTCCAATTGGAGTCCAAGAACAAGCCCGAAAAATCCATAGATATTTGTGCCGTGATTCGACAACCGAGTCACGGCATACTTTTTCAGTGCGCACGAAAAATGAGGTGTATGTGACATCGTAAGCATCCGATGAACTGCATATTGTAGCCTGGCAAGAGGCGGGCACCTTTGCAAAAAAGCGAAGCATATGATGACACGAGAAGAAATCGCTGCAATCAATCGGGATGTATAGCCTAACGGGCCAGCAGGGCGATGAAACCATCCATTGTGGAGACCAGAATGCCCCTTCCTGGTACAATGGCGATGGGATTCATCGGGGCATCGGACAACTTGTGGCTGTCCACCGCACTTCCGTCAAGCTCTTTGTAGAAATACAGGCTGCCGTCAAAGGCCGGAATATGTATGAGCCCTTCCCTGCACAAAAGAGGGCTGCGGCAGAAATCTTTGCCCGGATATAGTCCTACCGTCCATATAGGCTCCTTGCTTTCCGCTTTCACGGCCATCAGAGTACCGTTCTGGGATTTGGCAAACAGGGTTTTCCCGTCCTCCGAAAGACCCAGTGACTCTCGCATTCCCTCCATCGTGTAGAGCTGTGTTCCGTTTGCCGCATCCAGCACGTGAAGAGTATTGTCTGGCGTGCCGAAGTAGAGCTTTCCGTCCATTCTTGCAATACAGCTGCCGCCCGCCGAGAACATCAGATTGCGTTTTTCTTCCAGCCATTTCCACTGGAGCTGTCCGCTCTTGGGATCGAGTGAATATACCGTCCTGTTCCAGTCGGCCACTATAAGCTGGTCCGGATAGACCGCCACGGCATTCTGCACGAAGCCTGTCACATCGTCATTGCCCCACACCAGTTTGCCGCTGTGCAGGTTCAGGGCGCGGAACCTCTTGTCGGAAGAGCCTATATACACTATGCCGTCCATTATGACGGGTGAGGCTATCAGGGCAGCCTGCGTGCGGGTCTGCCACAACTTCTTGCCCGTGGAGGCGTCAATGCCGAAGATTTCTCCGCTCGAGCAGGCTGCAACAACCACATTTTGGCAAAATGCCGGAGTGGAGAAAATCTTGCTCTTCATCTTGAAACTCCACTTTATGCTGCCGTCTGCCAGGTCCAGGCATTTGAGCTCTCCTGCCGTATTGCCCCAGAATGCCTTGCCTGTCTCCTCGTCTACAGCAAAGCCTGAAATTATGTTGGCATTGTCCAGACTTCTCCACACTTCACCTTCCCGGGCTTCGAGCATGGTATAAGCAGTGCAGCCGGCGGTAGGCAGGCAGGCTTCGTCCACTTCCTTGACAGCATCTTCGGGATGCAGGGTAATGCTGTGCCAGGGAGCCTGTTCTTCAAAGCCGTTCTGTCCTTTGACGCAGTCGCTGAAAGTCAGGGTGTTGTTGCCCAGACGTATGATGGTGTAAGCGATGCCGGGGTGTTTCTTGTGGGATTCGGTGTTGCGGCAGACTATGCCGGGCAGTCCGCCTTTATATGTGAATGCCTCGTTAAGATGCGTATGGCCGCCGATAATCACGTTGGCGCCTTTGGATTTGACAAGTTCGCGGAATTCTATGGAATTGGCCACTTCCGGACCGAGGGGACAGTGCAGGAAAAAGATGCTGTGGTCGTCGGCAGGCAGGGACTTTATCCATTGGAGGCTTTCCCTTGGAATGAGCGCAGGCTTCACTATGTGTACTTGGGGACCGCAGGGGCAGCCCACGAAACGCCAGCCTTTGTATTTGAAGCAGAAGCGCTCGCTGCCTAGGATTTTGGCAAATTCCATTCCTCCGCTTTCGCTCCAGACAGCATCGTGGTTGCCCGGAATGGCGTAATAGGGTGCCCGCAATTCATTCATTATGTCTCGTACAAGCAGGAATTGGTCGGTGCTGCCTATGTTGGCCTCATCGCCGGTATGGACCACGAAGTCGAAGGAACGGGAGTTGATGTCCTCAACTACCTCCTTCAGGGCTTGTGTGGCCTTGCCCTTGCTCCAGGTCACGTGGGAGTCAGTAATCAGGGCGAAGGTGATGACTTCATTGCCATCAGGGGTGCCGGGGGTTTCTGCGGGGGCGACAGTTGAAGCGGCTGCGTATGTGTACAATATAAAAGAGCAGCAAAGTGCAAGAATATGGCGGATAATTCTCATTCCGGTATGAATAATTAACGTAAGTTTCTCAAGTTAAACTCATTGGCAATGCTGTTCAAGTGCTACCTTGATATATACGGGAAGGTGGTCGGACGGATAGTACAGTTTGCCGTTGACGGCATATTTGCGGGTGTCGGCCGTGTATTCGGCCACATTGAAACTGTCTTCCGTATCTGAGTGCAAATATATGTAATCCAGACGGGTATATGGTTCTGCTGTTGCGGATGATCCGGCAAAACTGTATTTCTGGCCGTTGTTTATACTGGCAAGCTGGATGGAATCATAGCAGTATGCCCGCATTTTGTCGTTGAATGCGTCCTTTTTGTCGGCTTCGGCATTCATGTCCCCGATGAAAAAGGCGGGGTACCGTCCGGTATTGAAGCGGCGCTCCATCTCTATCATTATGTCGGCAGCGTGGGAGCGGGATTCGGGATGCTGCGGCCCGTGTATAACCAGTACGGCGAATTTTTTCCCTGCCTTCTTGTCGTGAAAGAGATTATAGATGATGTTCCTGTACCGGTAATCCGTTTCATCCCAGCCGTAGCTCTGTACTGTGGGGGTTGGCGATATCCACCAGCGTTCCGTTTGAAGCAGCTGGAAACGGTCCGCTTTGTACAGTATGCCGTCCGCTGACTGTCTGTCGTGGCTGGTTTCGTCGGGGTAGCGCAGCAGCAGGTTGTAGCCCGGACATTTGTATGCCAATTCAGAGCGCAGCCAGCTCTCCATCTCGGGCGATACTTCCTGCAGTCCGATGATGTCCAGAGACAGGTCTGCGATGCACTGCACAACGGCATTCCTGGCATTGGGCCAGAGGCGGTTCCGGTCGGTCTTACCGTTATTGTATTCATTTTCACGGGCGGAGACAGCCCACAGGTTGTATGTTCCTATACGCATATTGTCATCAGGGCAGATATGGGGTCCTTCGCGTCCGCAGGCCGTTCCCAGCAGCAGAATGCCGGCAATATAGCACAAGCTCCGTTTCATTCAAGGAAATTCTGATATACAGTCAGGTCGGCCGACTGTGTCTGTTCCCATCCGTTGATGAAAGACAGGCTGACCTTGGTGTTGAGGGGGTTGTGGCTGCGGTTTTCTTCTACACGGAAACTGAGCACTCCTTTTTCGAATTTCAAGTCCAAGATGCGGTCGGAATATGCACGGGCAACAAGCAGATGTGGCAGAACATTGCTTGTGACAGCCAGCTCGACAGAGCCTCCTTCGGGAGCTATGTTGCAGGCAGTGGAGGAAAGTTCCACCTTTTCTTCAAATTCTTCAAGGCAGGATTGGTAAACCCTGAGCGTGTCGCTTCTGGTGGAGTAGGTAAGCAGGATTTTGGCCGTCCTTTTGATTCCGGTATTGGCATTTGCTTCAAGTTCCAGCAAACCGTTGCCCTCGCCTACGGCTTTGTCGCCTCCATCAGCGAAGGACAGCCAGTTGCCACCCTGAATGATGCGTGCTTCGTAAGGCACGTTGGAGATGATATCGAAGCAGCAGGCGCTGGCGGATGCTTCAATGGTGAGAGCCTTGGGTTTGCCTCCCAATTTTATGATTTCCACTTCCTCCGGTCCATATCCGGAACAGGCTGCGGCTGCCGTAAGGACAGCAGGAAGCAGGATGCACAGTTGTCTCATTTCAATTGACGGTCTTCTGGTTGATTTTTATAGGTTTTATGACCTCTCCACGTTTCACGTTGAGTATTGCGGAACGGTCTGCTCCGGACAGATTGCTGTCCACATTGAGCAGTATGGCACCACGGCCGGAACCTGATGTTTTGTCTATTCTGCACCAGTAAGGCTCTGCCCCTTCGAATTCCGCAGTCCAGCTGCCGGTGGAGTACACCTGAATATAGGAATGGCCTTCGGTGTAGGGAAAGTCTATCGCTTCGTGATCTACAGCAAGATAGTATTTGGGCTCATACCGTTTCTGGCAGGACACAGCAAACACCATGCTTGCGAGGAGGAGAATCAGCAGAAATTTCGCTTTCATTATAGTCCGTATTTGTTGTATTCTTTATTGTCCAGGGCATTGTTTGACAGGGTTACCTGTGTGTCCGGGATGGGGTAGTATTGGCGGCAGGGGTAGTCGCGTATGTTGTTCTTCAATGTGGAATTGCCCCACTTGAGACAGTTCTCGTGCCATATTCCCCATCGGACAAGGTCGAAACGCCTTCCGAACTCGCCGAAGAGCTCGCGTGCGCTTTCATCCTGTATTTCGGCCAGCAGGGCATCCCTTGAGGCGAAGTCGGAGGCTGATACGGTGCGTATGCCGGCACGGGACTTCACGGCATTCAGATATGAGCAGGCTTTGTCGTGGTTGCCGCACATCAGATGGGCTTCCGCAAGGCAGAGGGTAACTCCGGCAAAACGGAACACTTTGTAGTTGTTGCTGTCCATATTGTATTCCATGCCGAAACACCAGAACTTGTTGCCCAAAAAAGGCTGGGAAGAGGCAGTGACATTGTTGAAGTAATATACACCCTTCGGAACGCTGTTGCGGTCATCCCCCAGACGGTAGCCTTTCCATTGCCAGGCCATATAGCCGCCTCCGCCGATTTCGTTGCCGTTGGCATCATATTCTGCACGGCGCCTGTCCGCACTTGTGTAAGGCATAAGGTCCTTCCAGAAGTGTGAGGTCGGCCTTACAGGGTTCTGGGTGCGGGAGCGGGGGCCCAGTTCCGGTATGCCTATGCCCCAGTAATAGTCGGTATTGTTGTCCACGTCCTCTTCTTCAATGAGTTCGCCGTCTCCTTCCATATTGGAAGCTACCCTCATAGGAGTGCATACGCTGGCCAGGGCACCTGTATATTGCAGGCCGAAATCATTGTAAATGTGAGGAATCTCAAAAATGGATTCTTTTGTATAACGCTGGCTGAAGGGTATGTCGGACAGGGGGTATAGGTCCAGCTGACCCTCGCTCCTGCCCGCTCCGTTTCCGTAGATGTCTTCAAGATGGCCGAACAGCCTGATGGCATCTCCGTAACGTCCGTTCCACATGCACATCTTGCCCGCAATCATGAAGCCCACGGCCGCCCCTATGCGGAAGTCATTGTTATTGTCGTAGGTGCGCACGTAGGGCAGGGCCATCTTGTCTTCCAGCCAGAAGCAAAGCTCGTCTATGCAATAATTCCTGGTATCAACGGCGCTCATCCTGCCCAGGCTGGCTATCCTGTCATTGTTCGCATCTGTGACTTCCTCCGTATAGAAGGGCACGTCCCCGAAGGAACAGGTCAGATAATAGTAGTACAGGGCACGCAGTATGCAGGCCTCAGCCATCAGGGGTGCTTTTTCCTCTTCACTCAGGGGAGAACGCCCTATACCCGCAATCACGGCATTGGTGCGCATTATGGCAATGTAGCACTGGTTCCATATTGTGGCTCCGAAGCGGGAAGTGGCGGGCGCTATGTTGGCAACGCCGTCATAACGTGTGACAGTGCCTATGTCCATCAGGTCTGTGGCACATTCTGTGGCATAGAAGAAACTCTCGGTGAAGAGGCCCTTCAAAGGGGAGTAGCAGCCGTTCAGCCCGGAAATGCACTGGCTCACGCTCGTATAATAGTTGTCCGGCGTTGAAGAGGACTCGATATTCTCCTTGAGGGAACAGGATATGGCCATAAGTCCGGCAAGGAAACCAAGCCATATATTGTCCGGTATTTTGATGTCAGGCTTCATCGTTAGAACTGGAATCTGATTTGGAATTTGTACATGCGGGAACGGGGATAGGCACCATTGTCGAAGCGCATAATGGCGCTTGAAGAACTCACCTCGGGGTCGAAACCGTTGTAGGAGGACAGGAGGAAGAGGTTCTGGCCGCTGGCCACAAAGGTGATGGACTGCATCCACGAGACTTTTTTGTGCAGGTCAAGGGTGTAGCTCAGGCTGAGGTTCTGCAGGCGCAGGAAGGAGGCGTCGTGCACATAGCGGTCGCTGGCAAAACCGTCGTAGCAGTTGGCACCAGGCAAGTCGGATTCGGGGTTGCGCACCGGATGATACCTGTCCAGCATATAGCGGAACTGGTTGGTTGTGGGAGAGCCTGAGCCGAGGTTGAATTCGGACAGGTTGTAGATGTATCCCCCTATGGAGTAAGTGAAGAAGATGCCCAGTTTCACTTTGCCCATTATGGTGAAGTCATTCTGAAGACCGCCGGCCACAATGGGTTCCGACGAGCCGAGATAGACCCTGTCGTTGTCGTTGAGGATGCCGTCGTGGTTGATGTCCACATAACGGGGCCATCCCAGCCATTTGTTGGACGACACATAGGCTCTGGTGAAGTTGTTTTCGGCAATCTCATCGTTGTTGTGCCATACTCCGCCATATTTGAAGCCCCAGAGGGAGTTTGCAGGATAGCCTTTCACGAGGCCGTATATCATATAGCCGTTCTTGGTATAGGTGGAAATGTAAGGCACGTCGTTGCCTATGTCAGTGACGGTCTGGGAGTTGTGGCTGATGGTGAAACTGGTGATCCAGGAGAAGTCCCTTTTCTCGATATTGTGGGACTTCATCGCAAACTCCACGCCCCAGTTGCGTGTGCTGCCCGCATTGGTGAAACGGGTGGTGTAGCCGGTCTGGGTGGCGTTCCTGACGGATAGGAGTAGGTCTTTTGTCGCGGACAGGTAGGCGTCGGCATTGAATACAACACGGTTCTTCAGTATGGAGAAGTCTATGCCCAGGTTCACCGAAGAGGTCTTTTCCCAGGTCAGGGATTTGTTGTCAAGACGCGTCGGATAGTAGCCTGTCTGATAGAGGTCACCGAAAAGCCAGGGATTGGTGACTGTCGTCAAGGCCATTTGGGATACATAACTGGAAACGGCGTCGTTGCCGGAAATGCCCGCGCTCAGGCGGATAGACAGGTCGCTTATCCAGGCCGCGTTGTTCATGAACCTTTCCTTCATCAGGCTCCATTTGAAGGCGGCGGCAGGAAAGAACGCCCACTTGTTGCCTTCGGAGAAGTTGGAGGAACCGTCGCCACGTCCGGTGATGGTCAGGAAATATCGGGAACCGTAGCTGTAGTTGGCCCTGAACAGGCCGGACATCCTGTCTATGCGGGTTATGGACGAAGACGGCGTGAGGGAGGCTGTGCTCATCAGGCCGGCCATGTTCTTGTAGGTCACATTGTCGTCCAGATAGCCTGTACCCTTGAGGCTCTCTGTGTCATTATAGTTGCGCTGGGCGGTGAAACCTCCCATTACGGACAATTTGTGGTTGCGGCCTATGCTCTTGCTGTAGGTCAGCGTGGTCTCGCTCAACAGATTGTAGCGGTCTATGCCGGTGCGCTGTGCCGTACCTCCTGTCCTTCTCTGGGTGGCCACAGGCAGGCTGGCAGGGGAATAGTAGAACTTCTGCTGGCGTACGAGGTCGTAGCTGAAACGGCTCATCAGCTTGAGGTCCCTGGTGATGTCAATGATGATGTTGGGTACGAACGAAAAGGATCTTAAAAGGGAATTGTTCTGCACCCGTGTCGCGATGATGTAGGGGTTGTTGTAGATGGAACCTCCCGTTGTGCCGTTGTCTCCAAGGATGTTCCAGGTGCTGTCCGTTGTCAGGATGGGGGCCATTGCAATCGCCGCCGTCGTGCTGGTGCCGCTGATGGGGGTCTTGGCATAATCCCTCATCTGTTGGTCATAGACCAGTTTCACGCCGAGGGCAACTCTGCGGCCCAATTTTGCATCCAGTTTGACGGTGCCTCCGAATTTGGTGAAACCGCTGCCGAGCACTACGCCGACGGCATCGGTATAGTAACCGGAAATCAGGGACTTGATATGCTCGCTGCCGGTAGTCAGGCGCAGGTAATAACTTTGTTCAACACCGGTACGGGTCAGTGCTCCGGTCCAGTCCGTGCCTTTGCCGGCATTGAGGGGATTGTCGTAGCGCAGGCTGGTGCTGGGCAGGGTTCCGCGTATGTTGAAGCGGTTGCTGTCCATAGTATAGACATCGTTGCGGTAATCTTCGAATTCGGCCGCATCCATAACGTCAAGAGTACGGGGCAGGGTGTTCACACTGACGGTCCCGGAGAAATATATGTTGAATTTGCCTCCCTGGCTGTCCTTGGTTGTAATCAGGATGACACCGTTGGCACCTCTGGAACCGTAGATGGCGGTGGATGAAACGTCTTTGAGCACGGTGACATTCTTGATGTCGTCCGGGTTGATGTCCGAAAGGCTGCTGACAGCATCCATTACACCATCCACGACTATGAGAGGCTCATTTCCTGCACTTAGGGATCTGGAACCCCTGATGCGGATGTTGGAGCCGGCTCCGGGTTCGCCGCTCTCGGCCACTATTTCCACGCCTGCTATACGTCCCTGCAGGAGCTGGTCGGCAGACAGGGCCGGCATATCCCCGAGTTCAGCCATGTTGACCGAAGAGACCGCACCCGTAAGATCCGACTTCTTTGCAGTGCCGTAACCTATGACCACAGTCTCGGAGAGCATCTGGTTGTCCGGGGTCATATCTATGTCCAGAGTTCCTTCAGCCTTGATCTGACGGGTTACAGTTGTGTAACCCAGCATCGAGAACGAGAGGATGTCATTCTGCTCTACCTTTATGTTGTATTTGCCTTCCAGATCGGTGACCGTGCCTTTTTTCGTGCCTGCAATGGATACGAAGACGCCCGCCATGGGCTGTTTGTTCTCGTCAGTCACCCTTCCCCGGACTTCTATTGTCCGGGCAAGTGCAACGTTGCAGCACAGGAGCAGCAAAATCAGAATATTCAATATTTTTCGCATAATCTGCTACCGTTTGATTGTGAGAGTACAAGATGCGTGGACAGGTTTTCCCCATTCAGGCGTGAATGTCATGGTTATTGTGGCGGTTGCACCTGCGGGAGCCGCTGTGTCCAACATGACCCGCAGATTGCGGTTGTCGGATGCAAGGGAGATGTTTTTCACCCAGGCCGCATCACTTCCAAAAGACAGGTTGGGGCGCTGTTCGTCGGTGAGATTTGTCATCAGGGGCAGCATACATTCTCCTTTTGACGGGTCAGTCTCCATATCGGTCAACAGCATTTCGGGTTCCAGCCCCTTCTGTTTGACAATTATCGTATCCTGCCTGGTATGGTCGTAACTGGAAATGAGTACGTATGCCTTGCGGGCAAAGTTGCGGCGGCCCGGGGTGGATTCGTTGGATCCGCAGTACAGGGTCACTGCGTAATCTCCTTTGACATAGCCTTTTATGTTTACCTCCACCCAGGGTTCAGTGGGAAGCGCAGTCCAGATGCATCCGGTTCCGGTCAGTACCGGGACTGTGGTCCGGGAAGCCTGTTCCGGCATAATGCATTCAGCTATATTGCTGCCCGAGGCCACCGGGTCAATCCATTTGACGCAGGAAGCTGCCGCGAGGCTGAGTATGAGAATAATAGAGATTCTTTTCATAGTCCTGGCAATTAGTTGAATGAACCGTTTTCGCTTCCGAAGCCGTCCAGGGCATATTCGGGTTTGTATTCCACCACCTTGCAGGCCGTCAGACTGCGGGGCCGTACCTTGAGGGGTCCCTTGCAGATTTGAGTAGATTCGCCGGAGGAACTTGTGATACTTATCAGGAAATTTTCGAATGTGCCTGCGGGTGCTGCGAAATAAAGGTCCAGAGGAGAGGCCTCGGAAGCCGTCTTGTCCGGTATGTTGCAGATACTTACGGTTCTGCCGCCATCTTCCAGCAAGGGCTCGCTGCCGTCTGTTGCGAGATTTCCGCAGAGATATTCGTCATATCCGGGGGAGCTGTTGGATACAGTAATCCGTACGGTTCGGCATCCGTTTATGTCCATGGCCAGGGACAGTTTTACTATGCCGGCCGGGAAAGAGAAACTGTAATTGTCTCCTTCTCCCTGAGCTACAAAGGTCAGATTGCTGAAGATGAAAGAGGCGGGGTCTTCCCTGTACTCTACGTTTTCCCTGAGGGGCATCCTGCCTCGAGCAGCCGGCAGACAGCCTTCGGATCTGTAGGGATAGTACAGTGAAAGCCGGCCTTTGACAGCCTCTCCGCAGAAACGGCTCAGAGGACCCTTTTCGAAGGGCACATATATTTCGTTGCTGCCTTTTTCGCTGCCGTACACTCCTATTGTATCGGTGGTTTCCCAATTGTGGTCTTCGAGTTTCCCAAGGCCTTCGATGTCCAGCGGAGCGATGGAGGCGGAGATGATGGTGAGCCCGTAGTCTTCTGTTGCCGGGACACCGTATTGTCTGACTTTTGTGCAGGCAGAAGAGGCCAGCAGCGCAGCCAGGCAGATGACAAATGATGATTTAGTTCCCATCCCAATATGCATTTAGTTCATCATTGTCCACAGGGGTTTGGTAGATGAAGTTGTAAAAGTTTTCCGCCGTCAGCTCCGTGGCGTTCAAACCGCGCACTACCGTGCCTCCTGCCTTGCAGGAGATGACGCGGCCGCCGGCCGCGTCAGCGGTTTGAACGCTGCCGGTAACGGCACCGGCCTTGCCGTAGAAACCGTAGATGCGGGCGAAACTGGCGCAATTTTCAAGGTTGTTGAGGGTGGAGTTGCCCTCGTTGTAGGCACCGGCTATACCACCGGCCAAAAGGACTCCTCCCACGGTGCCCCGGTTGACAGCTCCGTTGCAGACTACCGAATATCCGGGGGCTGCATCCGTGGCTACTTTCCCCTGGAACAATTCACCGGCTATGCCTCCGCAGGTAGTGAGGTCTTTGGAATAGGCATCGCTCGTGATGACAGGCTCGCCGTCCGGGCTGTAGCGCATGCCGATTTCACCTTCGTTGAGGCAGGCTCCCGTGATTGTGGCATAATAGCTTGCAAGGCCGCAGATGCCTCCCAAAAAACCGCTTGAACCGCTGACCCTGCCGTAGTTGGAGCAGGATTCTATGACGGCAGGACGTACTCTTCCGTTGGTATAGATTGTACCTCTGATATTGCCCGCAATGCCGCCCGTGGCGCTTTCCATATAGGTCTGGTCCGTGAGGGCATAGCCGTCGGCGCTGCGTGCGTCAAACTGTATGTTGCCGTAATTGCTGCAATTGCTGATTTTTACATCGAAGTCGCTCAGCGAGGCGTTGTAGGACCAGCTGCCTGCACCTATCGAGCCGGCTATTCCTCCGCCGAAAGATTGGGTGATGACCCTTTTGCTGCTCGTGCGGCTGATGTTTCCCTTATTGGTGCATCCGTCAATTCTCAGGGTGAGGAACTTGCTGTCCACCGATACCGCATCTGCCAGTATGCCGCCTGCACGGGCTTCCTGTATATGGTTGTTTATCTCGGAGAGGGAGATTGAACCGGTGTTGAGGCCGCCGAGTATGGAGATGGTACAACTGGTGAATTTCTTGTTCGGGATGAAGCCCACCAGACCGCCCAGATGCAGGTTGGTGCCGTCGTTGTAAGCCCTGTCCACTGAAATGTTTCCGCTGTTGCTGCAGTCCTTGTGCTCAAAGGTTGCAGCCAGCAGCTCTCCGCAGATGCCTCCGAAGGCAGTGTAGCGGATTTTGCCGGCATCGGGTGCCGAAATGTTTCCGCTGTTGGAGCACAGGTTCATAGTACCGCTTGCCGATGCGTTGGCAAGTAGCACTCTGCCTGTCACACCTCCTATAGCTATGCGGTTTGCATCGGTGAAATCATCCCTGGATGCATTGTTGCGGCCGTTGGCGCCGCCTGTCTTGAGGGCCAGGACTGCGGGAGAGCCGTTCACGGTGATGTCCGCGCTGTTGGACAGATTGGAATATTCATAGGATGCTGCTGCCGTGGGACTTGCAGAACCTATTACTCCGCCCAGGTAGAAAGCCTTGCACAGTCCAGAAGTATTGGCTGCAACGGTATAGCCCATTGGAGCAATGTTGGTGCAGTGCCTGACAGAGATGCTGTAGGCCGTCCCGATAACGCCGCCCACTCCGCTCTCTGCTGATGTCGCTTCCAGATTGACGTTTATGCTGCCGTTGTTTGTGCACTGCTCCACTGCTGCCATGGTTCTGCCTGCAATGCCTCCGAGGGCACAGTAGTTCGCCGAACCTTTGACCTTGCCCTTGATGTTTATGGAACCGTTGTTGGAGCAGGAGAGTATGCCCGTCGTGTTTTCATTGCCGTAGCCTGCAATGCCTCCGAGCAGGAATCTGGATGCAGCCCAATCAACGCTGTCTATTGTTATGTCGCCGTTGTTGGTGCATCCTGTCAAGTTGGTGGCGGAGTGGGTGTAGCCCGTTATGCCGCTGGCATAGAAGTAGTTGGCAATTTTGGATTCGGCGTGGAAAGTTATTCTGCCGAAGTTGGTGCAGCTGGTGACGGCACTGTTCTTGGCCAGGCTGACCAGAGCTCCAAAGTAGCAGTATCCGGTGGAGGCACTGTAGTCCAAAGCCGCTGTGTTGGTGCAAGTTATGACTGAGCAGAGTTCTGCCCTTGCCGCAATGCCTGCAATATCAGTTTCTGTGGATGCCTTGATGTCACTTGTGATGATTATGCCGTTGTTGGTGCAGTCCGTTATGGAGGGAGTCAGGGTTTCAGTGCCCACCACCTTCGCCGCTATGCCTGCTGCACGCACTGTGGTTTTGCTGCATTCTTCCGAAAGGACAGGATGTATGCCGGCGTTGTTCACACAGGCGACGATCTCTCCCGAACTGACTTCGCCCGCTATGCCGCCTATGTTCAATTCCGTGGTTGCCGGATCAAGAGTGCATCTTATCTTTCCGCTGACGGATACATTCGAAATAGTGCCTCCGCCGAGTTTGCGTGCGACAATGCCGAGGGCAATGCTGCCTGAACTGCTGTTTTCTTCATTGATATCAGCTTCAATTTCCAGATTCTGCACCGTGCCGCCCAGTTCCCCGAACAGGGGAGCCTTCAGCCCTGTTATTTTGTGCCCCATCCCGTCCAGAACCTTTCCGAAAGAAGCGATGCCGGCCCAGTCTTCTCCAGACAAATCTATGTCACGGCTCAGTACGGCCTTGTCTTTCGCGAAGGTCCCGGATGCTGCTTCACGGGCAAATTCAAGCATATCGGCGGCATTTCCTATTACGAAATACTCTGCTTCTGCCTTGAAACTCACGGCAGGATACTCACGTACAGTGCCGGCTTTCATTTCGTCGGCTGCAAGATGCAGGGTCATCACGCTGCCTGTGGTTGTGAATATAGTGGCGTCGATTGTGCCGTAGCTGCCTGCCGGAAGGGTTATGAAAAAACTCTCCGGCTCTGAGCCCAGTTCAAACCCTTCATTCTCCATAATACAGGAGATATTCTTCCGGGTTTGTCCGCAGGGAGTCAGGTCTCCGCTCCTGCAGTCCACCGTAAACCTGCCGGCAATGCCTTTGTCTGAATACAGATTGATGTGGCTTAGTTTGGCATCATCCTCTCCGGCTTTGATTTTCAGGCAGATAACCGAAGCCAGGCTGTGCATCTGCACATCAGTATAGGAGGTTGAATATGCGTACATTGGAGCACTGCCCGGAGCAAAACTTCCTTTTATGCAGTTTTGTTCGGCCGGGAAATCCACATCATAGGCACCGGCTCCTTCTTCGGGAACGGG
This sequence comes from Bacteroidales bacterium, assembly GCA_016303175.1. GTDB lineage: Bacteria > Bacteroidota > Bacteroidia > Bacteroidales > UBA932 > Cryptobacteroides. Next base: position 4,901 of record JAEDMF010000003.1, on the reverse strand, counting down.
ATATACTATCGAGAAGGGAAGGCTGACAGCGGAAGGAACCGTGAAGTTCGCTTTTGAGGCGTCTTCAAGTATGGAGGCCGGTGAAGTTGCCTGTCCGTTCACACAGAGGCGGTCTCCATCACTCCAATACAGGGGATATACCGTTCCTTCCTTGGGACCAAGCCAGGTTTTTGTGGCGTCCGGCATAATGGCACAAAGCAGTTTGTCCCCGTTTTTGGGAGTATCGGGGACAAACTCTTTGGCGCAGGATACTGCCGCAAGAAGGACAGCACCGAGCACCGGCATTTTAGAATTCCAGGAAGACATCTTCTTCGGATTGAAGTACTTCAGAGGAGAAACTTGCCGCCATCAGATTGTTCAGGTCTGCAATGTACAGAGAAATGGACGGACTTTCGTATGTGGGATATAAATAATTCTGTTTCATACTATCTGTGTGTTTGTATGTCAAGTTGCAGGAAGATTTATTCGATTATGCCGTTGCTTCCGCCATCAGTGGGATTTCCTCCTACGAACAGGTATGATGCGTAATTGTCGGCTTTGATTTCGGTGCCGTTGACGGAACCTGCCACGAGACAGTTCTTGTAGATTTTGTTGTTTCCTGACCAGCCGCAGAGCAGGGCGGGACCGGTGGTTGTGGCTGCCTTGTTGACTATCCTGCATTTCACCTTGCAGCCGTCAAAGGTGGCTTTGAATGAACCTCCGGCAGAGGTGTGGCCGATTATGCCGCCTGCCGCAATGTTGGGAAGTTCGGTCTTATATGATGTTGTGCCGTCTTCCTCCTTGACAGGGATGCCGATGAGTATGTCACCTGTGTTTTCATAAGTGTAGGTTGCGGCAAAAGCAGTGTTGCGGAAAGCACCGAAGCAGCCTCCTACATAGGCGAAGTTGTTGCCGGTGGTAGTGTCCGGTGACAAAGCAGTTTCAACGCTTATGGTGCCGCTGTTTGAAGAAGCCGCTCCTATGGTAATGGTATTCGACGGAATGAGTCCGACAAGACCTCCCACGCCGACCCTGAAGCCGGCAGATATTTTTTTATCTTCTGCTTCTTTTTGATCTACTCCTTTAGGGGCAGCGCTGGGGTGAATGCGCAGTTTGCCGCTGTTGATCCAGCCGTCCGTTACTGCTTTGTCCATATAGCCGGCTATGCCTCCCACGGCAAACGTGGTGGTTGCAGCTGCGTTTCCGTTGTATTCTATGGTTCCTGTGTTCTTGCAGGAACTGAGGGTGGTGCCTTCGGAAGTTCCTATTATGCCGCCCATTCGTGTCTGGACTGTCCATTCTACGGTAGAGTTGCTGGCGTTGCCGAAGAAAACTGAGCCGGAGTTGTTGCATTTGATGATTTTGGCACCATCCTTGCATGCCCCGGCGATGCCTCCCAAATATGCGTATTCTACTTTCTGTACTTTTTTTGAGAGGCTGACTCCCTGGGCATTGCTGCAATTCCTTATGGTGCCGAAACACTGTCCTGCTATGCCGCCGGCCTTGTAAGTGTCGACGTCCATACGTGCCGATACGGAAACGTTGCTGTTTACGGATTTTTTTGGAATGTTGCAGTTTTCAATGACTGCTCCGGCATCCAACTGACCGGCAATGCCTCCTATTATGATGGCTACACTTCCATTTCCGTTGGAGTCGTCGGCTTTGATGAGCTGGTCACTTATTGCGCAGTTGTCAATGGTACCGGATGTCACTTCTCCTGCTATTGCTCCGATACGGATTTCCTTGGCTCCTGTACCGGGGTGGCTGATCTGCACATTTGCCGTTGACTGGCAACCTTTTATGCTGTTGCCGCTGGCAAGACCCACCAGACCTGCAAAGTTGAATTTGTCTGTCTTGGCGTTGCCCTCGAGATTGAGCAGCACTGTGCCGCTGACCTTGCAATTTTCTATGGCCGTTGAGCCTGCCGCTGCTTTAGCCAGGGCACCGTAGTTCAGCTCGGAGGTGCTGTTGGTCATCTTGGCGACGATGTTCACTCCGCTGACCTGCGCATCAGTCAATGTGCCGAACAGGGGCATTGTTGCCGTGATGCTGTGGCCGTTGCCCTTGAATACACCGCTGTAGTCCAGAGAGTCCCAGTCTTCGGGCATAGTGATGTCTCCGTACAGAGAGGCACCTTCATATTTCGAAGCGAAGCTGTCGTCACGCACCAGACTGGCGAAACGGCTGAGATCTTCTGCAGAGGCTATCGCAAACAGATGACTGTTCACGGCATATTCGAAAGCGGGGAATTCTTTCACCTTGCCTGCCGTCACCTTATAAGCGTTGCCTCCGCCTATCTTTTTGGTCATTGAACTGCCGTTTCCGTCAATGAGCTGGATATCGAAGATGTTGTAAGTGGCGGCAGGTACAGGGATGTAGAAATCACTTGCCGTTTTACTGAGCTGAACCGGCTGGGCAGGTGTGATGGTGATACCGGTTGCAGTGCTTTCGGCAGGAGTCAGGGTCTCGTCGGAATTCAAGGTGAATTTACCAGTTACCTGGCGGCCGTCTTGGGTTGTTATCTGTATTGAGCTGATGCTGCCGCTGCCTTTTGCCGACAGTTTGAGCACGCCGTACAGGGGCTTGAATATTACGCTGCTTTCAAGGTCGGACGTGATTGCGTACATGGGCAGGGTTGTGCCGCTGAAACTGACTTCGTTTGCCTTATTGCCCTCGGTATAGGGATAGATGATGGTGTAGGAATCGGCTTTCTCAACGTTGATGGTGAATTCTGCATATTTTCTGTCAGCAGAAATTTTGGCTGCCGATGATGGAAATCCGTTGACAGAGATAATGTCACCCTTATCCCAAAGTATGGGATAGGTTGAGCCGTCCTTGTCTCCGATGCTGGTCTTTGTGTTTTCCGGGAGAGAGGCTCCTATGGTTACCGTAATCATTTCCCCGGAGTCAGTGTCCCGGGAAATGTCTTTCTGATTTTCTTTTGCGCATCCGGCAAGCGTCAGCGCCAGGACGGATGTCATGAAAAAATACCGTTTCATATTGTATTGGGTTTTTATTGTTTTTCTGCTTTGAAGATGTGCCAGCCTGAGGATGCTATTTCCACTCCTTCGAAAGTGAAGGTTTTGTCTGAATAGTTGCATACTGTTCTGGTCCCGTCGGAGAAGGTGGTGCAATATACTCCGGGAGAGAGAGCTTCGTGCCTGTCCATAGTCAGATATTGAATATAGCCGTATTCTTTGAGGTAATCGTAGCCCTGGCGGATTATCTGGGCGGAAGTTTCGAGTTCTTCCGCCGTCTCGCATTTGAGGTCCAGCTCTTTTGTCCCTATCCAGTTGAGTTTGTCATCCCTGTGGGCTGAATAGAAGTAGAAGGTGGGATGGCAGCCGTATTCCATAATCTTCATTCCGTGCTCTGCCGGCTTGATGGGGTAGTTCACGCTTTTGGCGAAGGGACAGGAGAAGATGTAGCCGTTGTATATGATGTGCCAGATGGGCAGATATTCGTCTTTGAGTCTTCCGAAATTGGTGCCCGGCCCCGACATCGATACATATAGGGCAAAGTCCAGTACGGAGGCCACGTGGTCATAGCCGCCTTCGGATGCGATGCCTCCTATTTTCCGTGCTCCGTCCGACAGGATTTTCTTGATGTATTCGGTGGATTCGAGCGGATTGACGGGGTGTTCTTGGCTATGGCAACTCAACGGCGGTATTATGGAATACACATCGTTGTACTCTACACCCCTGAATCCGTATGCCCGGAGAGTGTCGTTGATGGGCTGTATGAATTTTTCGTATGTGACCTTGTTGCAGAGCTGGTACATACGTCCTGAACTGTAGATGAACTGCGTGCTGAAGGAACCGTCCGCCTGGATGGCAAGGTCCCTTTCGTCGAAATCTTCCGATACCTTGTAAGAGTCTCCCGTGCAGATATGCGGAACTATCTGGTAACCTTGTTGCTGGGTATATTTGATCAGGTTTTTCAGTGCTGTCTCTCCTCCAAGTGTGATTTCAGGAGGAAACAGTGTGGGAAAACGTCCGTCGTGGCCTTTCAGATTCCATCCCACAAGGGTGAGCTGGGCTCCATCCACGCCGTTGTTTCTGAGGGCATCGACTATTTCACGGCAGCGGTCGAAGGTGATTTTCACCCTCACAGCCGGTTCATTTTCGCGCGTCTGGTTAGGGACAAGGGTAGGAAGAGGTTTCCAGGCCTGTCTCAGGCGGATTTCAGGATTGTCTATGGCATATTTGAGCAGAGGGTTCGCCGCCGCCCTTTCTGCAAGAGGTTTGATTTTGCCTTCCACATATAGCTTCCTGTACAGTCTTGCCATACCGCTGTAGTCGGCATCGTCTCCTTTCAGGGAATATACTTTCAGAACAAGGTCGGCGTAGGGTTTGATGTTCTTGAGTATATATTGTATGCTGCTGGTGTAAATGCCTGCTTTGTGGCTGGTGCATAGGCGCATGTCGAAGCGGTAGCTTTCCACCATTTCAACCCAGCATCCTCTCGGAGTCTTGATTCCCACCATTCCCAGGGGATGTTTCCTGTAAACAGCCCTGAGGGTATCCGGGCGTCCGGTCAGAAAGCTGGTCTTGTAGCCGTCCGGTGCTATGAAGTAGCCTTCTTCTCCGGCAGTTGCCACTGCGAATGAAGGTGTGATTTCCAGGGTGTCGATGCCGGAAAGCGCGGATTTAGGCATAAAGAATTCGGAGTATCCCTTCTTGGGACTGAATGAAACTGTGCGTTTTGTTACCTTGCCGTCCGAATATACGGTGCGCACCGTGGCTTTCTGGGCATATAGCGGAGCGGCGGCAAAGATGAGCAGGAGGAGTATTCTGCGTTTGATTTTTATGGTCGGTACCATTTACTTTTATTATAAGATTATTTGATGTCCATTTCTGAATCTAGTGAGTTCAGGCAGTGCCTTTTCATCCGACATTTATTCACGCAAAATTATCAAGTAT